>JAKECL010000457.1 GCA_030460725.1 Propionibacterium sp. | reverse complement strand
CTGTCGTCCATCCCTCCTCAGGCGGCGGCCCTGGGTGGGCGGCGACCGTCGCCTCCCCGAACCCATCTCGCTGGCCGGATCGGCGAGGATCTGCCTGCATCCGGCCCTCTTTCTGTCCTCCACTCAAGTTCTCACTATCTAGAGTGATGGTGTCACTGAGATACAGTGAGGCCCTCACTTGTCTACAGTCAGGATCAACTGACCATGGGTTTGGACATTGCCGCCCGGATAGCGCGACTTCGCTCACTGGGCTCCGACGAGGGAACGACCGAGGTCAAGAGCGCCGTCGGGAAGCTGCCCAAGCGAGTGTGGGAGGCGGTGAGCGCGTTCGCCAACTCCGGAGGAGGCCTCGTACTCCTCGGCCTGGACGAGCAGACCGGGTTTGCGCTGGCTCCGGGATTCGATCCGCAACCCATCTTGGACGCACTCAGCGACGGCCTCAATGCGACACCAGGCCATGGCACGAAAGTCACGCCGGTGCCACCCACTGAGGTGGAGCAGCTGGAGTTCGAGGGAGGGGTTGTTGTTGCACTTACGGTGCGACCACTGGTGGCGATTCCTGCGCCGTGCTTTGTGACGGATCAGGGCTTGGAGAATGGCGCCTATCGGCGTTGGGATGACCAGGACATCCACTTGTCCACCTATGCGATCTACCTGCTTCGGCATCGCCACGAACAACTGGGGACCGACCGTGAAGCGGTTGCTGCCGCGACTGTCCAGGACTTGGATCCGCATCTTCTGGATCGCATGATTGCCCGACTTCGCAAACAGGGATCTCGCGTGTTGACGGGAACCACCGACACACTCAGCCAGTTACGACGTCTCAATGTCGTTGACCAGGCCGGCCGCCCCACGCTCGCCGGCCTTCTGAGCGTTGGGACCTACCCGCAACAGTTCTTCCCCCAGCTGTTCATTGATGTGGCGGTGCACCCGGGTACCGCCAAGGGAGCCCAGCCGGGCAGCACCCGATTCTTGGATCGGCAGGTGTGCGAGGGGCCCATTCCGGTGGCTGTTGATCAGGCAGTGCGAGCCGTCGCTCGCAACCTGCGTACGGCGCGTGTCGTGGAGGGCTCCCGTGGCACCGATGTGTTGGAGATTCCCGAGGAGGTGCTCCGCGAGGCGATCGTCAACGCGGTGACGCATCGTGACTACAGCTCTCATGTGCTGGGCCAGCAGGTGGCCGTCGACGTGTATCCGGACAGAGTGGAGATCATCAGTCCAGGCGGATTCTGGGGAAGTGTGTCGAGGGAGAACATCGGTGAAGGCGTGTCATGCTCACGAAATGACTGCTTGGCGAAGCTGCTGACCCAGGTTCCACTGCAGGACAGCGATGCAATGGTCTGCGAGAACCTGGGCTCAGGGGTGCCGCTCATGATCGGGGCCATGCGGTCACGGGGCCTCCCCATCCCAGCCTTCGACAGCAGCGCCGACAAGGTGAAAGTTGTTCTGCATCGGTTCGGCCTTCTGACACCCGAGACGCGTGAATGGCTCCATTCGCTGGGGGGGGCCACGCGCATCACGCCACGCCAGGAGATCGCGCTCGTGCTCACCCGCACTCAGGGAAATGTCACCCCTCATGACTTGCGGGAGCAGGCTGCAGTCGACTCTGACGATGCGCGGAACGATCTGGAGCGGTTGGTCGACCTCGGATTGCTCACCGAGACAGGCATCGAGACTTACGAGTTGCCGAGGGAACTTGACGCGGCGGTGCTGACTCCCGTCCAGCGTGACGTTCTGACTGCCGTGGATGCAGGGACTGCGAGGAACATTCAGGAGCTGGCCCGGAGAACCCACCGATCGGCAAACGCGCTTCGCCCGGTACTGCGCGACCTCGTGGCCCGGGGCCTCGTGATTGCGACAGCGCCCCCGACCAGTCGGAATCGCGCCTACTTGAGAGCTGTCGACGAGTCAGCGCATCCGGACAGTCCCCAACTGCCGCTGTAGACCAGTCGCTGGCAATCCACTCGATGTGGGTGCGTGCCGCTCATCTCAATGCCGGCCACATGAGTGACGGCCAATCCCCTTATGCAGCGCTCTGGTAGCCGGGAGCCAGCTCCTCCATCTGCTCGATGACCCGGGTGACGGCCTCGGGCTGCTGGTCCGGGG
>JAKECL010000456.1 GCA_030460725.1 Propionibacterium sp. | reverse complement strand
GTGGGGACACCGTTGGCGTCAGTGATCGCCACGGGTCTGCGCAGACGGTCGCGCTGGGCGACACCGAAGCGGTGCTGCTCATCGACCACCACCAAACCCAGGTCGGGGAACTCGACAGAGTCCTGGAGCAGGGCGTGGGTCCCCACCACGATGAGAGGTCCGCCTGAACGCAGTGCCGTATCCACCTCGCGACGCACGACCGCCCGGGTGGAACCGGTGAGCAGGCGCAGCTCGACGTCGATGCCCCGGGGACGCAACGGTTCCAGCAGTCCGGTGAGGGTGGCAGCGTGCTGCTCGGCGAGGATCTCGGTGGGTGCCAGGAGCGCCGCCTGGTGCCCCGCCCCCACCACCTGGCACATGGCCGCCAGGGCCACCACCGTCTTGCCCGAACCCACATCGCCCTGCAGGAGACGCTGCATGGGGCGGCTGGAGGCCAGATCCTCCTGGATGGCCCCCAGGGCCCGGGCCTGGGAGTCGGTGAGCTCGAAGGGGAGTGCCTCCAGGAGTGCCTCCAGCACTGCGTTGCCCTCCACCGGGCAGGCGGGGGCATGCTCGGCGCGCGTCCCCTCGCGCGCCTCCAGCAGGCCGGTCTGCAGCACGAAGGCCTCCCCCCAGGCCAGGCTCGCCCGCGCAGCGCGGTGCTCATCGTCGTCGGCGGGGCGGTGCAGACCTCGCAGGGCCGAGGCGTGGTCCAGCAACCCGTGTCGTGCGCGCACCGGGCCGGGGACAGGGTCGGGGACATCCGCATCGACCAGGGCATCGAGGACCACCGACACTGCGCGTGCCAGCATCCACGAGGTGAGGCCCGAACCCGCGGGATAGATCGGGATGGGGCGTTCCTGGCGACGGTGAACCTCCTCCTCCGACTCCCCCTCCGCCTCCTCGAACTGGGGATGCGTGAGTTGGAGGTGCCCGCGGTAGGAGCCGACCTTCCCGGCGAAGAGGACGTGGGCACCGGGGACGAGCACACGCCTGTGCGGTGCCAGGCGGAACTCGTTGGAGGCGAAGAAGGTGGCACCGATGACGTCCGTGCCATCCGTGAGCGAGACCTCCAGACGTACTCCCTGCCGGGAGCGGTTGGGGACGGTGCGCGCGGACACCACCTCGGCCAGGATCGTCACGTCCTCGCCCTCACGCAGGCTGGACAGGCGGGTCATGGCACCCCAGTGGTAGTAGCGCCGGGGTGCCAGGGTCAGCAGGTCGCCGACGCTGACCAGCCCCGCTGCCGCGAGCTTGCGCGCGGTGGGTCGGGGCAGGCGCAGGTCCAGCGGGATGTCGAGGGCGTTCACCGCACCCCCTGCAGGAGGCTCGGACCCTCCTGGCCGCCGTCGATGACCTCCAACTCCGCGGGGAGGGACTCTCCCGGGGCTCCGCCCTGGATCAGCTGGCGCAGGGTGGCGACCAGGAGGGGTCCGTCCTCGCGGGACACCAGGAGCCGGAGTCTGCGCGGCTGGACGGTGCAGACCTCCTGGAGCGGAGCAGCGAGTTCGGCCCCCTGCACATCCTCGGGCACGGCGACGACGCGGCTTCGTGTCAGGGCACGTTGGGCGGACTCAAGGAGCATGGACCGGATGACGCCCGCCACGGGCGGACCGCCGGGACGGGGCACGAAGAAGGAACTGCAGGCCTGTGCCACCTGCAGGGCCGCGAGGTCGTCGCCGGACTCGGCGACCAGTAGGTGCAGGGGGGATCCCTCCTGGTCGTGCAGCACCTCCGGCAGGTCCAGGTGCTGGGCGACGCTGCGCGCGAGGTCGAGGCTGGCTGCGTCACACGGCGCCACCAGGCAGACCCCGGTGGAGGAGGAGCGCACCGCCTGGGACAGTGCCTGCACGTCCTGGGGGTCCGGGTCCAGCAGGGTGACGGCCCCGGCCTGGGCCAGGTCCTCCACGAGTCCCGGCGCGCGGGTGAAGGCCACCACCGTGGCCCTCTCGACCCTCGCCAGCGTGCGTCGCTCCAGCAGGCGCACACCACGGTGGGTGACTCCGTCGGAGAGCGGGTCCTGACCGATGAGTTCATCGGGTCTGGCGTCGCAGACCTGGAACCGGACGACGGTGCCCGCGCGCGGGCGCACGGCCAGGGGCGCGGAGGTGTCCACGTGCAGGCGCCA
>JAKECL010000455.1 GCA_030460725.1 Propionibacterium sp. | reverse complement strand
CCCTGTCCCTCAGCCCCATGCCCAGGACGAGTCTGCGTGGCAGGGGAACGGCCGCGATGTCGACCACTGTGCCGTGGCGTGCCCACCGGGACGCGCGGGTCGCGGGAAGGACATCGACCTGGTCGGGGAAGAGCTCCTGCAGGCGTCGCACCAGCGTGGTGCACTCCTCGGGGTGCAGATCGCAGGAGACCACACTGAGGTGGGGGACTCCCAGCGCCAACAGCTGGGCAGGCAGCCCCGTGCCGACCTCGTCGACGCACCCCTCCAGGCGCACCCCCACACCTCGTCGCGGGACCCGCACCCCGGCGAGGTGGCGACACAGGAGGACCACCCGGTCGGGCAGGTCCTGCGCCCACAGCCACCGCAGCAGGGCACGTTCGTGGTCCGAGGTGCTCACCGGTTCGCCTGGCTCCCTGGGTCCAGTGCCTCACGGCAGAGCTGCTCGTGCTCCTCGAGGATGTCGGCGACCAGGGCGGGCAGTGAGGCGTAGGGCTGGGGGCAGTCGACGGCCGCGCACCCGGCCAGGACGACACGCGCCCGGGGCTCCACCTCCTGCTCGCGGAATGCTCTCATCTCGTGGACGAGTTCCGAGGGGTCGCGGGCACCGCGCAGGGCGAGGGTCCGTTCGGCGAGGTGGGCGAAGTTCTCACCCAGGATCTCCGATCCCGCGCGCGCGGGCGCGTCGGCGGTGCCATCGGCATCGGCGGAGCCAGGAGCGGAGTCCCCCTCGCTTCCGGCGACGAGGTCACGGAAGCCGGCGCGGGCCCGCTCCAGGTCCAGAGCCTGCCCCATCGCCTCCAGGGCGGCCGTGGACCCGGGGCGGGGCACGGGCCAACTGGTGCGCAACGAGGGCGAGGCAAGCTTGTCGAGCAGGTCGGCATCCGGTGGACGCATGAGGATGCGGGAGACGACGAAGCAGGCCGTCGCCACACGGATGGGCTGGAGGTCCCCTGCGGGGTCAGATGCCGACACGGATGAGGGCGGAGTAGTGCATGTTGCGGGCGATGAGTTCTCCTGCGGTGGCGAGGATGAAGGTGGTGGTGATGAGCCAGGCGAGGAGTGTGGGGTGGTCTTGGAGGGCGGTTCCGGCGGTTCGGTGGACGAAGAATCCGAGGAGGAGGACGGCTGCTGCCAGGAGGGTGAGTCGCAGGATGAGGAGTGGGCCGGTGAAGGCGTGGAGTGCTTCTTGTCCGGTGGTTCCGGCTGCGTTGATGGTTTGGAGGTAGGGCGGGTAGGAGGCCAGGAGTACGGCTCCGGTGATGGCTGCTGTCACTGCGCACCATTGGATGATGCGGGTGGTGAGTGCCCATTCGGTGGGGGTGGTGGGGGCGTTGATCTGTTGGACGCGTGTGCGGACCTGGGTGCTCAGGCGTGATCCGTTGGTCGCGTCCGTGTCCGCGTCCGCGCCCGTGTCCGTGGTGGTGTCGGTGTCCGCGCCCGTGTCCGTGGTGGTGGTGTCTGTGGTGGTGCGGAGCTGGGTTCGGCGGCGCACGAGGACGGTGATCATGAGGGCGCAGGCCACGCACAGGGATCCCAGGATGATGGTGGTGCCGGCGAAGTGGAGGGGGACGGCCCAGGTGTGCCAGGCGGGGACGGTGGTGAGGGTGTAGTAGATCATTGATTCCGCGACGATGAGTCCGATGCCCAGGAGTGCGGTGAGGACGGCGAGGGCGCGGCGCAGGGCGAAGCTGCCTGCGTGGAACCATTCCAGGAGGGCGAAGAGGAATCCTGCGCCTGCGAAGGAGCAGCCGAAGAGGATTTCTCGGGAGAGCCAGGAGGAGCCCCAGTGGCGGATGACGTTGAGGGCGTGGAAGGGGTCGTGCATGTGGAGGGTGGACACGGCCAGGCCCAGGACCATGGCGGGGCCGATGGCGTAGAGGACGGGGTGGGTGAGGCGTTCCACGGTGTCTTGGTCGTGGCGCAGTGAGGCCAGGACCTGGATGAGGCCGAGGGTCACGAATGCTCCCACGCACATCTGGGTGATGACGGTGAAGAGCACCATGGGGATGTCGCCGACATTCATCAGATCTCCTTGGGGTTCGCGATGTGTCCGCTGGCCTGGTCCCATTGCTGGGCGTCGCGGTGGGGGTGGATGACCAGGTGGGGTT
>JAKECL010000454.1 GCA_030460725.1 Propionibacterium sp. | reverse complement strand
CGAGGGCACCCACCCCGACCGGGACGCCGTTGACCCGGATGGCGTGAATGCCCAGTCCGGCGATCCTCAGCACGGCACGCCGGGGCACCGACTCGAGGCTGAAAGCCCGTCGGAAGATCGGCGCGGCCCCGTCATCACCGGTGTCGGCTCTTCCTGGACGGCTCGAAGGGCGGCAGATCCAGCGTGCCTGTCCGAGGGCCTCGGCACCGGGATCCGGAGGAGTCTGCGTCATGTCCAGGACGCTACCGGAGTGGGCGGCCGCAGCCGGTAAGAACCCCCGTGGCGAACACCAGACAGCAGCCATCTACCAAGCGGTCACTGTGATGAATCTGGAGAAGTCGCCTGAATCCGCCACATTTCACACTCGGAACGACATACATCGGCCAATCGCTGGAGGTTCCGATCAGCCTCGATACAATCCAAAGATGGTAGGGGCTACGGCTAGCCCCTCGCACTGAGTTATTCGCTCGAGCGCATCGTCCCGCGCTAGAAGGGCTGGAGTATGAAAGACCTGAACAAGCCGATCACTGTTGCTGGTGGTATGTCACGACGCACAATCCTCAAGGGTGCCGCATGGACCGCTCCGGTCATCGCTGCGGCCGCCGCAGCACCCTTAGCTGCGGCGTCCCAGACAGGGAACTCGCCCTATCACTGGGGGTGGAACGGAGGTGGAGCTAACTCTGATGGCAAGGAGATCACGATTGCCGACACGGTCTACATCCAAGGTCCGGAGAATTCGGGCGGGGTCGCTCGACTGTTCGGTAACGTCAAGGTTGTCAACAGCCATGGTAGGCAGGTTTTCTCTCAAGAATTCTCCGCCGTTCTGCCTGAGATCAACGGTATGAGCACCAGTCCCCTATTGAGGTATCAATTCACCCCAGGCGAAGGGTCTGAGACATACACGGTCACGTGGAACGTTACCTCGGCCACAGACTCCAAGGGCAGGACGATCCCATTGATCCAGCCGAACTTCATCAATGGCAAGACCTATGAGGTTCAGACCTGGAAGTGATGCATGTGTAACCGCCGACTGGTGCACCCCTTGTCGGGGGGCGCCAGCTGGCGCTTGTCCGCGGGGGGCCTGCTCTGGGGTGTGGGAACGCGCACTACCCGACGCGGAGGCCTCTCCTCTCTCGCCAACGGCCTCTCGATCTCAGAGCAGGTCGGCGGCACCCCTGACATCGGCGGTCCGCAGCAGGATCTTCCCGCGCAGATGGCCCGCCGCGAGTCGCCGATAGGCGGCCTGGACGGAGTCCAACGAGTACACCGAGTCGATCGGCAGCACGAGACGACCCTCGGCCAGAGCTCGAGCCATTCGGTCCAGGTCGTCGGGCCATGCGGCTGCGGACCCGTCGGTGTGCACCCCCAGCTCTCCTGCGGCCGCTCCGGCGGCAACCGCGTCGATCCGTCCGGCCGGCACCCCCAGGGCGATGAGTCCGCGGACCTCGTCGATCCCCCGGGTGGACAGGGCGGCGCTGACACCGGCCGGCGCCAGCTCCCGGATCCGGTCCCAGACCCCCTCGCCGTATGCGACGGGGATGATCCCCAGGGATCGCAGGAACCCGTGGTTGGACTCGCTCGCGGTGCCGATCACCCGCGCCCCGGCGGCCCGTGCCAGCTGGGCGGCAAGAACTCCCACACCGCCGGCGGCACCGCTCACCAGGACGGTCTCCCCCTCGACCGGCGCCACCGCCCGGATCCCGGCCAGAGCGGTCGTGGCGGCGATCTGCAGCCCGGCCGCGACGTCGAGCCCCAGACCCACCGGAACCCGGTGGAGTTGAGAAGGGGAGGCCAACAGATGGTCGGCCTCGGCGGCCAGACGCCGTCCTCCGAAGACGGGGTCGCCAACCTGAGGGCCGGTCACACCCTCGCCGATCTGGTCGACCACACCCGAGAAGTCGTTGCCGAACCCCGATGGCAGATCGGGCACGATGAAGAAGGTGCCGGCCAGGATCTTCAGGTCCGAGGGATTCAGCCCGGCGTACCGGACCCGCACCCTGACCTGCCCGGGCCCGGCCTGCAGCGGGGCGGCCTCCTCCACCCGGAGCCCCTCCACACCACCGAACTCATGGAACACGACTCGTCGTGGCATCCTCGTTCCCCTCCGTC
>JAKECL010000453.1 GCA_030460725.1 Propionibacterium sp. | reverse complement strand
TCCCCCGCGCGACCCCTCCCCCGCCGGGTGGGCCTACGTCCACGAGGGCGAGGCCCTGGGCGTGGACACCGCCTACAAGTGCCGTGTCCGGGAGCCCTGGTGGCGGGTCCCGGGACAACCCGTGGCGGATCTGCTGGTCACCTACATGAATGCCGCCAGCGTCGCCCTGTGCACCAACGAGGCCGGGGCACGTCACCTCAACTCCGTGCACGGCCTGTTCCTGGGCGAGCAGGCACGGGAGATCCCGACACCGGTCCTGGCACTGTCAGCGCTGAACTCCGTGACGGCGTTGGGTTCGGAGCTGGTGGGTCGGGCCTACGGTGGGGGAATCCTCAAGGTGGAGCCCCGCGAGGCGGTCCAGCTGCCTGTGCCCTCCCTGGACCTGGTACGCGAGGCCCAGGGTGAGTTGACCGAACTGGTGCCCGCCGCCCGCCGTCTGCTGCGCGGGGGTGACCTGCACGCGGCCCGCGCAGCGGTGGACACCGTCCTGGTCGCCCACGGCATGGTCACCCCCTCCCAGTTGGAGGAGGTCAGGCGGGCGCACCGGCAGCTGGCGGAGAGGCGGATGACGCGTGGGAGGACACGGCGTGGATGAGGTGACGGGCCCCCGGGGGATCGCCAAGTTCGACACACTGCTGCGCGAGGCGGGTCTCGCGGATCCCTGGGTCACAGCTGGCCGGGACGGGCGGGATGCTTCAGGTGGGCGGATGACGGACGGTGTCCGAGGCGTCGAGGCCGGCGGTGTTCTCGCAGGCGCTGGCACGGGGGTCGGTCCGGCCACCGGTGGCGGCGCGGGCAGGCCCGACACCCGTCACTTCCACCCCGACCTGGGCCTGTTGGGGCGGATCCTGGCGGTGCCGGTCTCCGAGTCCGCCGCCTCCCAGAGTGGTCTCTACGGCAAGGCCCTGGACGCCTGGTTCGCCCACGAGTTCCGCTGCGCAGGATTCGACCCGGACATGGTGTGGCCCCGGGCCAGCGCACCGCGGGTGCTGCCGCCCGAGATCTCGAGGCTGATCGACACCCTGCCCGCGGGGCTCGCCCGCGAACTGCGCGAGCGTCTGCTGCGCACGGCCTCGGTGGCACCCCAGGATGCCCGCATACGCGGGCGCGCCTACGTCAAACAGGTTGATGTGGGGATCTCCAGCTGGTCGGCGGGCCCCGAGTTGCTGGTGTCCACGAAGGCGCAGAACTCCTCTTTCGCGAAGAACCTCCCCAACCGTTTCGAGGAGGCCTACGGCGACGCCGGGAACCTCCGCACCCGCCACCCGCTGGCGGCCGTCGGCTTCGCCTTTGTCATGCGCTCGACCATCCTGAGTGAGCCGGCCACCCTGGCGCGGGCGGTGGACATGATGCTCAAGCTGCGCGATCGCGGGGACGGCAACGGCTACACGACGACGTGCCTACTCATTGCCGACTGGCGGGAGGACGACACGGTGCAGATCCTGCCCGACGCGGTGCCCGGGTCACTGGGGGCGGGCCCGTTCATGGAGACCCTCATCGATGTCATCCTGGACTACGCGCCCGTCAGCGAACACACGCGCGTGCGGGAGCTGCGCGACGGGGTGGTGTCCCCGAGCTGACGCACCGACCAGGCGTCACGTGACCACCACCCGACCGGGAAGATCCCGGGTTCAGTCCTTGGCGCGTTCCAGTGTGCCGATCTCGGAGCCGCCCTCGTCGGAGATTCTCAGAGTGTCTCCGTCGACCGTCGCCGAAACGGCAGTGGTCAGCCAGGTGTCGACCCCGGGGCAGGCCTTGAGTGTGGACACCATCTGACCCAGATTGACGGTGTCACCGTCCTGGGTCCAGGAGCCGGAGAGGCGGTTGCAGCCGTCGGAGCCGCTGACCGTCCCGTCATCGGTGAAGGTGAGGTTCGGGGACTGCGCAGCAGTGGAGCCCCAGGCGCCCACGGGGCTCCCGCCGCCTGCGGCTCCGGAGTCGCCCGATTGGTCCCCGCTGGCGCAACCCGCCGCGGAGAACGCCATCAGCAGGCCGGTGGTCAGCGCCAGGAGTCTGTCTGAGGAGCGCATGGGGACATCGTGCCACGATGTGCAAGTCCGGGGAGGAGGCTTTCGGGCGGGACACGTGACTGTCCCCGGACGGGACGGGAT
>JAKECL010000452.1 GCA_030460725.1 Propionibacterium sp. | reverse complement strand
CCGGCCACGGGCTGGAGGAGAGTGTGGGGACTGGCCCGTCGAGCCCCGCGGCCCACGCGTCGAAGCCGGGGACGGACACGCGCCAGCGCTCGTCCCCACTGGTCGGGTCGATGCCCAGCAGGGCGGCACGGGCGGGGGAGGTGTCCGTGCACAGCTCGAGGGCGACCAGGGTGTCGCGGTCGTGGATCCAGGATCCCTGACCGTCCAGTGCACCTCGGCGCTGACAGGCGTTGTCGTCGCCCAGGAACCACATGGCCGAGGAGGTGGTGGAGCGTCCGTGCAGGCCCGTCATCTGCAGGCGTGTGAGGCCGGGGAGTTCCTGGGGGGCGGGGGCTGAGGAGGCGAAGGACCCGTCCTGGGCGCGCCACTCGTCGAGGGCACCGGCGTGGACCAGCCAGTCCCCGAAGAGGCGCAGGTGGTCGGCCGACGAGGGGTCGGCGGAGAGCCCGCGGCCATCCAGTGCGTGGACGTCCCAGCTGGTGAGCGTCGCCCCCGTGGCCTGCCCCAAGACCGCCAGCGCCGTCCGGTTGGGTGCAGAGTTCTCGACGAGGGCGGCCACGGAGTCCCCGGAGACGGTGGGGATGAGGCGGACGGCGGTGGCGCCGCGCCACCTGTGCCACCACGTGGCCCCGACGGCGACTGAGGCAGCCGAGTTCGTGGACCCCGTGTCTCCACCCTCCAGGGGAAGTGTGACCTGGGCCCAGCGGATGCGGGAGCTCTCGGGTGAGGTGGACACGGGATCGGTGGAGGAGGTGGGGGTGCTGGTGGTGCCCGAGGTCTCTGCACTCGCCGAGGCGAGCGCTGCGGGCAGAAGCGGCAGGGACAGGCAGGCGAGAACCAGGATTCCGGCCACCGTGATGCGCAGTCGGCCGTATCCAGCCTCCGCCCCACGACGGGGGTCGTCGGGCCGGGGGAGCAGGAGGACGGCGACCAGGGCACACAGCTGTGCGATGAGGGAGCGGGACCAGCCGGGGTATCCCACCCAGTCCTCACCCCAGCCGAGGGCCAGCCCTCGCGCGCTGGGGAGCAGGGCGAGGAGCAGGAGGAGGATCAGGGCCAGGCGCAGGATGCGGGCCGCCCGGGTGGCGACCCGGATGCGGCTCCTCGGGTTCGTGTGTCCAAAGGTGCCGACTTTCCCGCTCAGCCACCAGCACACGAGCATGGCGGCGGCGCCGATGAACATGACCAGTGCGCCCGGGGCTGCGCCGCGGTGCAGGAGATCCTCGCCCCACACCGGGTCGGGGAACCGGGAATCGTGATCGGGGCTGGAGATCCAGGACATGCCCGAAGCCCCGTAGGTCAGGGCCACCGCCACCAGCCACAGCCCGACGGCCAGTGAGGTGCGCCAGGCGAAGGATCCGCCGTCGGTGGGTGCCTCGCTGCTCATCCCCGGCAGAAGGCGGGGCGTCGCCCGATGCATCCGAGGCATGTCGGTCTCCTGTGTTCACCGAGGGGGTCACGGGCGTGCACCTGGTGGGGCCCGTCCCCCATTGTGCACCGCGTGTTGCCCGCAGTGCGGTCGTTGAGGTGCGGGCCCGCCGGCCGCGGAGACGAGGGCGCGACCTAGACTTCTGGCATGAGCGAGCGCATGAACGTCGAGTCCTTCAACCTGGACCACCGCACCGTGGTCGCCCCCTATGTCAGGGTCGCCGACCGCAAGGAGCTGCCCGGAGGGGACGTGCTGGTCAAGTACGACGTCCGATTCACCCAACCCAATGTCGCCCACCTGGAGATGCCCGCCGTGCACTCCATCGAGCACCTCACCGCGGAACTCATGCGCAACCACACCGACCGTCTCGTCGACTTCTCACCCATGGGCTGCCAGACCGGCTTCTACGCCCTGGTGCTCGGGGTGGAGACCGAGGACTTCCTGCCGCTGCTGGAGCAGACCTTCCGCGACATCCTCTCCGCAACCTCGGTTCCCGCCGCCAACGAGGTCCAGTGCGGGTGGGGCGCCCACCACTCGTTGGAGGGAGCGCAGGAGGCCGTGCGCGACTTCCTCTCCCACCGCGCGGAGTGGGAGGACGTCACCGCCTCCTGAGTGCCGGGGCGACCGCCTCCCCTCCTGTGGCGCCCGGCCTGCCCGAGCGGGGCCGCCCTCGTCCCCTCGGACCCTCCCGGGCCCACCTCC
>JAKECL010000025.1 GCA_030460725.1 Propionibacterium sp. | reverse complement strand
TGGGGGCCGGGGTCGGTGGGTGAAGCCACCGGGGGGGCACCACCCGTCCCGGCGGGGGTGCCCCACCCGGGTCCGCTCAGTTCCCGGAGGTGAGACCTTCCTCGAGCCTCATGAGGGAGCCGTCCCAGCCCTCCCGCCACTCCCGGGCCAAAGTGGTCAGCCCACGGGGGTAGACCTCCGTGTGGGTGGACTCCTCCTCCAGGTCATCCAGTGTCCACCACCGTTGTCCGTCGAGGACGTCGCGCTCCAGATCGGTCCATCCCCCGAAGTCCAGGGAGGTGGTCGACGAGTGCGCGAGGAAGAACCACTCGTCCTGACGGGCGGTGACGTTGAGGAAGTCGAACTCCGCGCGTCGGTAGAGGACCGGGCCGACCAGGACCTCGGGATCCAGCCGGATGCCGGTCTCCTCCCGGAGCTCGCGCACCGCGCCCTGGCGGGGGGACTCCCCCGGTTCCAGTCCTCCGCCGATGGTGAACCACCAGTGGTGCTCCGGCTGGTGGGCATCGTGACCGTGGGCCAGCAGGATGCGCCCCGAGGAGTCGAAGAGGACCACGCGCGCCGCCACACGGCGGGGCACGCCCTCACTGTCGGCCACCCACTCCGCTCCGAGCTCCGTCATGCGCCGAGTCTCGCCTGTGCGGAGGCGACACGGGTCGCCGTGAGGAACTCCTTGCGTGCATCGCCCAGGGTGTCCAGGAGCTCACGGTCGTGGTGGACACGGTCGGTTTGGGCACCCGTGCGTGTCATGAGCACCTGGTCCAGCCCCAGGCTCGCCGCGCTCGCCTGGAAGGTGCGCATGGCCCTGGCGGAGTTCCTTCCCCCGCCCCGCGCCCACTTGCGGGCATTGCGGCGTGCGGAGCGGTCCACGACCATGGGGATCTCGGCGGGAAGCAGCCAGCCGGTGCGCACATAGGGTTCCAGACCGCGGGCGATGGTGCGCGCCTCCCTCCTGGCGGCCAGCAGCAGGGCGCCGACCCAGACCAGGAACAGTGGGAACTCAATGACCATGTACCACACGAACCAGGACAGGCCCGCGTTCCCCGCCAGGAAGTTCCACAGGCCGTGCACTCCCACCGCAACCAGCCATCCCAGGGGCCACATCCACACCCACGCCCATCGTGACCGCATGCGCACGACGGCCCATCCCAGGGCCAGGCCGATGAAGGAGGTTGCCATGGGGTGGACGAAGGGGCTGAGGACACCGCGCATGAAGACCACCGCGCCGAAGGCGACGCTTCCGGACTGGTCGGCCTGCAGGAAATACTGGATGTTCTCCACGAAGGCGAAGCCCGCTCCGGCGTAGCCGGCGTAGACGATGCCGTCCAGGGGGGAGTTCAGACTGGTGCGGCGCCACAGGACGATCAGCACGACGCCCAGTCCCTTGAGGAACTCCTCCACGAAGGGTGCCACGAACACCGCGACGACGGCCATGGACCCGGAGTAGTCCCCGGTCACCATCGCCACATTCGTCAGCATCGCCGTGTTCACGACGGAGGCCACCAGAGCGGCGACCCCCGCCCCCCACAGGAACACCACCAGTCGGGGACCCACGGGTTCCGGTTCCCAGCGGTCCACGTGGGAGAGCAGTGCCAGGACGAAGAAGAGCGGGACCAGGGCATACATCGCCATCACCACGGTGGTGGCCACACCGCCCGCGACGACGTAGCCGATGACCACCGCCCCCACCGCAGCTGCACCCAGACCGATGAACACGATCTCGAACCACGGCAATGACCGCCTCCGTCGGGGCACATCCCACACCGGTGCACCCGCACCGGGTCGGGGGGCGCCCGTGGACGGTTCCTGCGCCGGGCCCGCGGCACTGCCGGTGGTCTCGCCTGCGATCTTCCCGAGTCGGTAGTCCTCCCCGGGACCCCCCCAGCGTTGGGCTCCCTGATCCATGGTGTCTCCAGTCAGTCTGCGGTGGATGTCGTCGCGTCGTCGAAGTCGATCGTGGCGGGCACGGGGGCCCGCCCGTAGAGGTGCAGGATCCTCACCCAGGGGTTCTCACGCAGGTGCAGGACCTGGGTGACATCGAGGTTGTGCATGGAGCGCGCCAGCTGCACCCGGTAGCAGGCCATCTCCAGGGAGTCCAGGAGCTCAGGACCCCGGGGGGCCTCCCTCACCCGGTCGACGACCTCAGGGGTCAGGGTTCCACGGATGGCGCGGGTCAGCGCGGACTCACGCTCGTTGCGCTCTGCCACGGCATGTTCGTCCACCTCCGCGTCATGGAGGCCGTCGCGTCTGCGATCGAGGTCGTCCATGACGAACAGGGCCTCCTCCCCCGTCAGGCAGGCCAGTGCCGCGCGGTCGATGCGGTGCGCCCCCTCCGCGGGCAGCAGACCCGAGGCGACGACCAGGCGGGCCTCCGAGGCCCGCCGCACAGTCAGGCGGTCCAGGGCATCGCGGGTGGACAGCAACCTCCAGTGGAGGCGGTCCAGACGCTTGGCCAACTCCAGGGCGTACCAACTCGCGGCCAGTACCAGGACCAGCACCAGTGGTGCGACCCACCACAGTGCGCTCACGCCTCCTCACCCCGCAGGCGTCCGCGCAGCAGTGACAGGGCCGTGGCGGCGGGTCGCCCCTCGCGCGTCGGGGAAGCGCCCACCACGGTCTGGTAGACGGCAAGGATGCGTTCGGTGACCACGCCCCAGTCGTACTGCGCCGACGCATGTTCACCCGACCGCGCCACCGAGGCCAGCTCCTCACGGTCGTCCAGTGCATGAACCAGGGCTGCGGTGAGCGCTGAGGCGTCCCCGGTGGGGAAGAGGATTCCGGCCCGCCCGTCCGCCAGCACGGCGCGGAACGCCTCCAGGTCCGAGGCCACGACGGCGCATCCTGCGGCCATGGCCTCCACCAGGACGATGCCGAAGGACTCGCCCCCGGTCTGTGGCGCGACGTAGAGCGTGGCGCCCCTGAGCAGGGACTCCTTCTCCGCATCGGTGATCTCCCCGAGGAACTCCACGGAGTCACCGCAGGCCGCCAACGCCTCACGCTCCTCCTCGGCGCTGCCGCGACCGGCCACCAGGAAGCGAGCTCCGGGATGCGACTCGAGGACACCGGGGACCGCCCCGGCGAAGACGGGCAGACCCTTGCGCGGTTCGTCCAGGCGACCCAGGAACGTGATGACGGGGCGTTCAGGGGTCTGCTCCCACTTGGCCAGGGGAACCGCCCGGCGGAAGGTGGAGGTCTCCACACCGTTGGGGATGATGACGGCGTCACCGCCGTGGTGTTCCACCAGGGTGCGTCGTGCCTCCTCCGACACCGCGATACGTGCGGAGAGCCGCTCCATGAGTGGCCGCATGACCCCCGCGGTGGCCTCGCGCGCGTAGGAACGCTCCATGGCGGAGTGGAAGGTTCCCACCACCGGGGAGTCGGCGTTCATCACGGCGAGCATGGAGATGGAGGGCACCGTGGGTTCGTGGACGTGGAGGACGTCGAAGGCGCCCTCGTCCAGCCATCGACGGGTCCGCGCGGAGACCACGGGGCCGAAGGAGAGGCGGGCCACGGACCCGTTGAAGGGAATGGGGACGGCCGGGCCCACCGAGACCGCCCACTCGGGGAGGACGGATCTGGAGGAGGGGGTGAGGACGGAGACATGGTGCCCCCGTCGGATGAGTTCCCCTGCCAGGTCGCGCACGTGGTACTGGACCCCGCCGGGCACGTCCCAGGAGTAGGGGTTGACGATCCCGATCCTCACGGGCGTTCCGCCTCCTCCTGCTCCGAGATGCGGTGACGCGCACGGGCCCGGGCCAGCCGCTGCGGGTCCAGGTCCTCCACGAAGACCGGCTGCATCATGTGCCAGTCTCGCACGTGGGTACGCATCAGTGGGGTCAGTGCGTCCACCCATGCCTGGGTGTGTGTCTCCACCGAGGTGTGTCCCGCGCTCGCCCCCGGGGCTTCCACCGGGCCCACGAGCTCCAGGGCAATGGTGGCGCCCCGGGGCTCGTCGACGTAGTGGAGCACACCGGCCATCAGCGGGCACCCCAGGCGCTGTGCGAGGGCGGCCGGGCCCGCAGCCACCAGGGCCCGATGGCCCGCGAGATCCACCTCGATACCGGCACCGGACACGTCACGGTCAGCCAGCAGGGGTACCACGACGCTGCGACCCCGTGCGCGTTCCAGGAGGACCGGGAACACCGACTCCCCCTTGCCCGCGCCGATGATCTCCATGCCCAACCCCTCGCGGAAGTCCACGAAGGCGTCGAAGAGCTCGGGGGGATCCAGTCGCTCGGCCACGGTGAGGACGGGGAACAGATTCTCCGAGACCGCTGCACCTGCCAGGTCCCAGTTGCCCGAATGGGTCAGTGCCAGGACCACAGGGCCCTGTGCGGCCAGTGCTCTCAGGTCCGCCGACCGGTCGATGCGCAGCGCATGCGCGATGTCTTCTTGCGAGAGACCTCCCAGCGCGAACTGCTCGGCGTAGTTGCGCAGATGGGAACGCACGGCGGCCCGCGACTCGGCGCCCGTGGGACGCCTGCCCATGATGCGGGCGTGGTTCGACTCCAGTCTCCGCACCTGGGCTCCCCGGCAGGCCCAGGTGACATCTGCCGCCACCCTGGAGATCCCTCGGACCAGACCCAGGGGAAGGTGCGGCGCGACCTTCCAGGCGGTCAGGAAGAAGGCGGTGGATCCCTTGCCGCTCACTTCGCCAACGCCCGTCGGGTGAAGAGGACACGTTGGAGGACGGTGACCAGGGAGGCGAAGGCGACCCAGCACAGGCCCACCGCGTACATCCACTGTGGCAGACCCCACTGGGTGACCGCCGCACACGCCAGGGCCACCACCAGGCGGTCGGTGCGCTCGGCGATGCCCACCTTCGCGACGACGCCCACCGTCTCGGCGCGAGCGCGCGCATAGGGGACCGTGCCCACCCCGACCATGGCGATGGTCCCGGCGACCACGCTCACGGTGCGCACCGGTCCAGCCTCCATGCCCAGCGCCGCCCAGGCGAGCAGCGCACCGAAGACGGCCCCGTCACCGATGCGGTCGAGGGTGGAGTCCAGGAACGCCCCGAAGGGCGATTCCTGCCCCGTCAGGCGCGCCAGCACGCCGTCA
This sequence comes from Propionibacterium sp., assembly GCA_030460725.1. Taxonomy (GTDB): domain Bacteria; phylum Actinomycetota; class Actinomycetes; order Actinomycetales; family Actinomycetaceae; genus Pauljensenia. The sequence goes on along the minus strand of JAKECL010000025.1, from coordinate 5,767 downwards.
ACGGAATCGCAGAAGAGGACGACGCCCAGGAGGATGCCGCCGAGCGCGAGATGCCCCCTGGCCAGGACACCCACTGAGATGGCGACCGTGAGCAGGGTCCCCGCCACGGTCACCATGTCGGGGGTGACGTGCAGGCGCGCCAGGAGGCGCGCCACGGGGGTGAAGATCGTGCGGGTGATGGAGCGCCCGTGGTTGCCGAGCATCAGTCCTCCTGGGGACGTGGAGTGGTCGGTGCCGACCCGGATGTGACCGGAGCCTGCTTGGGCCAGGCCTCGGCGAGGCGGGTGCGGGCCTCCTCGAGGAGTTCGGGGATGGCCTTCGTCCGGGCGATGATCGGGAGGAAGTTGGCGTCCCCTGCCCAGCGCGGCACGATGTGCTGGTGGAGGTGGGCGGCGATCCCTGCTCCCGCGACCTCGCCCTGGTTCATGCCCAGGTTGAAGCCGTGGGGGTGGGCGACAGCCCGTTCCACCTCCATGGCCGTGGCGGTCAGCTCCCCGAGTTCGACACGCTCGGGCCCGGTGAGCTCGGTGTAGTCACTCACGTGACGGTAGGGACACACGAGCATGTGGCCGGCGTTGTAGGGGTAGAGGTTCATGAGCACGAAGCAGGTGGAACCGCGGTGGACGATCAGCGCGTCCTCGTCCGGGCGTGCCGGAGCCGCACAGAAGGGGCACTCCTCTGCGGAGGCGTCAGCCGGTTTGTGGTCCCCGTTGATGTAGGCCATGCGGTAGGGGGTCCAGAACCGGTCGAAGCCGTCGGGGACACCTGCCAGTGTGCGTGCGTCCTCGATGCGTGGCTCATCGTCCATGCCGGTGCCTCACAGTGCGTCGGTGTTCACGCGGTCCCGGATGTGGGCAGTGATGCGCTCCACCGCCTGCTCCACGGGGACGCCGTTCTCCTGGGAGCCGTCGCGGAAGCGGAAGGACACCGCGCCTGCGGCCTCGTCCTCGCCACCTGCGATGAGGGTGTAGGGCACCTTCTCCTTGGCGGCATTGCGGATCTTCTTGCCGAAGCGGTCATCGGAGCGGTCGACCTCCACCCGCACCCCCTGGGCGCGCAGCGTGGCCGCGACCCCCTCGACGTAGCCGTCGAAGGCCTCGGCCACCGGCACCAGCTTCACCTGCACAGGGGCCAGCCAGGCGGGGAAGGCCCCGGCATAGTGCTCCACGAGGACGCCGATGAAGCGCTCGACGGAGCCGAGCTTGGCGGAGTGGATCATGACGGGACGCTGGCGGGACCCGTCGTCAGCCGTGTACTCCAGGTTGAACCCGCGCGGCTGGTTGAAGTCGTACTGCACGGTCGACATCTGCCAGGTCCGCCCGATGGCGTCCTTGACCTGCACGGAAACCTTGGGTCCGTAGAAGGCGGCACCGCCGGGGTCGGGGACGAGGTCCAGTCCGGTGGCGGCGCAGGCGTGTTCCAGGATGCGTGTGGCCTCCGCCCATTCCTCGTCGGAGCCGATGAACTTGTCCTTCTTCTTCCCGCCCTCGTCGCGCGTGGACAGTTCCAGGTAGAAATCCGTGAGCCCGAAGTCTCGCAGGATGCCCAGGAAGAAGTCGAGGAGCATCGTGATCTCGGACTCCGCCTGGTCGGGGGTGCAGTAGGTGTGGGAGTCGTCCTGGGTGAAGCCGCGCATGCGGGTGAGGCCGTGGACCACACCTGACTTCTCGTAACGGTAGTCGTGCCCCATCTCGAAGAAGCGCAGCGGGAGTTCGCGGTAGGAGCGGCCTCGGCTGGCGAAGATCAGGTTGTGCATCGGGCAGTTCATGGCCTTGAGGTAGTACTCCTGGCCGGCCCGGGTGACATGTCCCTCCGCATCGCGTTCCTCGTCGACGGACATGGGCGGGAACATCGTGTCCGCGTAGTAGGGCAGGTGGCCGGACTTGTGGAAGACACCGCCCTTGGTGATCTCGGGGGTGTGGACGAAGTCGAAGCCCGCCTCCAGGTGACGCTGGATCACGTACTCCTCGATGACGTGGCGCAGGATCCCGCCCTTGGGGTGGAAGAGCACCAGTCCGGGGCCCACCTCCTCGGGGAAGGAGTAGAGGTCGAGTTCCTGGCCCAGGCGGCGGTGGTCGCGCCGCTCGGCCTCCTTGATGCGCTCCTGGTAGGCGAGCAGGTCGTCCTTGCTGGCCCAGGCGGTGCCGTAGATGCGCTGGAGGTGGTCGCGGGACTGGTCGCCCCGCCAGTAGGCGGCCGAGGACTTCGTCAGAGCGAATCCGTTGCCGATCAGCTTCGTGGAGGGCAGATGGGGCCCGCGGCACAGGTCCTTCCAGGCGACGGTGCCGTCGCGACGCACATTGTCGTAGATGGTGAGGTCACCGTGGCCCACCTCCACGGACGAACCGTCGTCGGCGCCGGAGCCCTTGGTCTCCACGAGTTCGAGCTTGAAGGGCTGGTCGGCGAGCTCGGAGCGTGCCTCCTCCTCGCTGACCACGCGGCGACGGAAGGTCTGGCCCTCCTTGACGATGCGCTTCATGCGCTTCTCGAGATCACGCATGAGGTCAGGGGTGACGGCGTCGATGTTGCCGAAGTCGTAGTAGAAGCCGTCGGTGATGTAGGGGCCGATGCCGAGGTTGACCTCGGGGAAGACCTGCTGGACCGCCTGGGCCAGCACATGCGTGGTGGAGTGGCGCAGGATCTCCAGACCCGCAGGGGAGTCCAGGGGGATCGCGGTGACCGTGGCACCCGCGGTCAGCGGGGTCTCGAGGTCCCTGGGCGTCCCGTCCACGTCCATGGCCACGACCTCACGTCGGTCGGCGTACCACTGGGTGCCGGTCGTGCCCTCCTCGAGCTGGCGGGAGTCGCCGTCGATGGTCACGTCGATTGATGGCACAGGTGTGCTCCTCCATCCATGGTGCTCGCGCACCGACTGCCCCGGGTCCCCGCACGTACCGGGTGCGGGCGCGGACTGTCGTCCCCCCGGGGTCCTGACCCGCCCATGCTACCTTCTGGGCCCACCAGACCCGACGAGGGCGACCCCGGGCACTGAGGTGGCCCCGCTCAGTCCTGCCCGGCGGTGGTGCCCGCAGCCCCGGTGGGTGTCCGCTGACGCAGGCGTCGCAGGTCTGCACCCAGGCGTGTGCGCAACCCGTCGCCGGCGTGCTTGGCGCGCAGCGCCCTGACCAGTCCCGCGTGCACCGCGGGACGCACGGGCATGTCCCAGGCACCGTCCACGTCGGTGAAGGAATGCGCGAAACGCTGTTTGTAACGTCCCACGCTGTAGAGCTCGGGGACGCGTGGGGAATGGGCACCCATGAGGTCGAGCCCACGCACCCCCTCCCCCGCCAGGATCACCGCGACACCGAAGTCCAGGGCATCGGGGCCCAGCACCCGGCGTGCTGCGTGGGAGGAGGCACCGTAGTAGGCCATGGCCTGCCTGTCGTTGAGGACCACCAGGTCCCAGCACACCAGGTCCCCCTCCACACGGACTCCGAAGAGGCGCGCGTGGTCGGGACCCAGGGTGGTGAGCATGTCCCAGTAGACCTGTTCGGAGTGGGGCCGGAACCCATCGCGGGAGGAGGTCTCCTCCAGGACTGCGTAGTACTCGCGGAACTGCTCGCGCGCGAGGCCCGTCTCCTCCACGATCTCGGCCCCGCCCTCGTCCATGCGCTTGCGGGCGCGCCGCACCGCGCGCCGCCCGTCGGTGGTCATGGACTCCAGCACCGATTCCTCGCTGCCTCCGGAACAGTCGATGACGACGGTGCGGTCGTAGGTGATCCCCTGGAGGGGTTCACGCAGGTCGCAGGCACTGTAGGTGGCGTGCAGGCGGATGAAGACCACACGCCGGTCACGGTGGTGGACCAGGTGGAGCAGGTCCTCGCGGAAGCGTCGGGCACGTTCCGGGGACTGCTCCTTGAGCCACACGGGCCCGTGGCGCGCCCACAGGTAGGTGAAGCCACGCAGGGTGGTCTCGTAGAGGGTGATGACCGCACAGGTGCGCCCGTCCTCCTCCCAGGCGAAACGCCCCCACAGTCGACGCCCCTGGGACGCCTCGAAGGCCTCCCAGACCACAGCCTGTTCGATCGGCAGGGCCACCACGCCGGCTGTGGCGAGGCGCAACTTCTCAGCGGTGAGGGGACGGAGCCCGGAGTCGGTCATGCAGGTGAATCCTCCTCTGGATCAGAACGACCTGTCGGTCGCCTCAGGGTAGAAGCGACGGAACTTGCGGTACTGGTTGACCTTCTGCAGCGCCACGACCACTCGTCGGCGCAGGTCCTTCTCCGCGGGATACTCCAGGGGATCCTTCCGCTTCCCTGCGGAGATCAGTCCCTGGACGCGGGCCCGCAGCGCGCCGTCGCGCAGATAGTGCAGGAGGAGGCGGTCAGGCACCAGGGAGTAGAGGACCTCCGCGCGCAGCTGGCGGGGGGCGGAGGGCGCGTGGTCCACGAGGTCGGCCACCATGGGCTCCATCGGATTGGCGCCAGCGGCACTCATGTACCAGTTGTTGCGTCCGATGCGGGGGTTGACCTCGAAGAAGAGGGCACGCCCGTCACGCGGGTCGACCTTCACGTCGAAGTTCGCGAAGCCGCGGTATCCGGTGTGCTCCAGGATGCGGGTGGCATCGGCCCACAATTGGGCGAAGGGTTCGGTGATCATCGCCACCGGGTTGCCGATCATGGTGGGCGCGTGGTCCTCCAGCAGCACGCGCGCCGAACCGATGAGGCCCACGGTGCCCGTGGAGTCGACATAGGCAGTGATGGAACGCATCTGCGTGTTGTCCCCTGGAACCAGTTCCTGGACCAGGAACGTGCCCCTGAATCCGGCAGCGGCCAGAGTGGACCACAGCTGGTCGAGTTCGCCACGGCTCTCGATGAACCAGATCTTGCGTTTGCCGGGGAAATCGACCGCGTCATAGGCGTCACCGCGGGCAGCCTTGGCGACCACCGGGTAGTCGAAGGGGATCTCCGGTGCGACCCAGGTGGGGTCGGTGCAGGTGGCCATGTCCACCAGGACGGTGGCAGGGGTGGGCACTCCCAGGGAGTCGCACACCTCCTGGAATGCGGCCTTGTCGGTGACGTGGTCGACGATGTCGAGGTCGGGGAAGGGCAGCGCGTACCACTGGGAGAGTTCTGCGGCGTGGCGAGCCACGAAGGCGGAGTGCAGGTCGTGGTTGGCCATGAGCACCAGGTGACGATCCCGGTGCTGTGACGCGATGCGCCGCAGGACTCCGAGCACGACGGAGTCATCGGCATGGGGAGGTAGGTGCTCGGTGGTGAAGGCCACCGAACGGGTGATCGCCTCGGTGGGCGCGGAGGCCACGGCGATGCTTCTCACGCCGAAGGCCTCGTGGAAGGATCGGCCGATGCCGTAGACACCGATGTCGCCTCCCAGGATGACGGGGAGGATGTCATCCCGGCGTGCGTGCTGGTGCTTCGCCACCTCGTGCTCCGTTCCGGGCGGGGGTCCTGTGCCGCCCCGTGCCACACTAGCGCCCCCGTCCCCGCTCCGGGACGGGCCGCGCCGCCTGTCCCCTCCCGTGTGCCGGGACGGGAGAAGGGGTGACACCCAATGGGTGTCACCCCTGTCCTGTGGGCGATACTGGGATCGAACCAGTGACCTCTTCCGTGTGAAGGAAGCGCGCTACCCCTGCGCCAATCGCCCGAGGTGGGTACGGGATTCGAACCCGTGTGTACGGCTTTGCAGGCCGCTGCCTCGCCTCTCGGCCAACCCACCATGCTCCCCACCGGATTCCCGGAGGAGGCCGGTGGACCGAGCGGATGACGGGACTCGAACCCGCGACCCTCACCTTGGCAAGGTGATGCTC
>JAKECL010000451.1 GCA_030460725.1 Propionibacterium sp. | reverse complement strand
CCATGGCCGCGTCCCCGACCAGACGCCGAACACCTGCGTCTCAATGCGCTCGTGTCGCTCGCGCTCTTCCTGGCCTCCGTCCTGACGATGACACTGACGGGGATGACCGGCGTCTACGGCGAGGGCCCCTCCGCGTGGGTCTGCCTGCTGCTGCTCGCCGGGGCCACCCTGCCACTGGCCTGGCGCTTCACCCACCCCTGGCAGTCACTGCTGGTCGTTGCCCTGTGCTTCGGCCTGGCAGGCAGCCTGGGAGTGCATGAGTTCATGGTCCTCCAGATCACGCTCTTCCTCGCGATGTACTCCGAGGGCGCCTGGGACGGCGACCGCAGACGCGCAGCGTGGGTGCGCGTCGCCGTCATCATCGCCATGTTCGTCTGGCTCCTGGTGAGCCTGTTCCGCCTCTCCACGGATCCGGAGTCCCTCGACACCTTCCCCGCCGAGGCGACAGGGTGGTCGCTGTCCCCACTCGTCGCCTTCATGCTGGTCCAGCTGCTCACCAATGTGATCTTCTTCGCGGCCGCCTACTGGTTCGGTGACCGCGCCTGGCGCGCCGCACAGGACCGGGAGGCGTTGGAGTACCTCGCACGCCAGCTCTCCGCCCAGCAACGCCGCGGGGAGCGCCAGGCTGTGGCGCTGGAGCGGGTGCGCATCGCACGCGAGCTCCACGACGCCGTCGCGCACCACGTCTCCCTGATCGGCGTCCAGGCGGGGGCCGCGCGCCTGGCCCTGGGGACCCGCCCCTCCGAGGGCACCGACGCCACCCACGAGGCCCTGACCCACATCGAGGAGGAGTCCCGCTCCGCCGTGGAGGACATGCACGCGATCCTCCACACCTTGCGCGAGGGGGCCACGGATGCCCTCACGTCCACCACGCTGCAGGACACGGTCTCCGACGCGACCGGCTCACTCGGCCTCCACCGCCTCCCGGAACTGGCCGTCGAGTCCGGAGCCGCCGGTGTCCCGACCACCTTCACAGAAGTCGGCGAGCCCGCCGCGGTGCCACCACTGGTCTCACTGAACCTCTACCGCGTCGCCCAGGAAGCCCTGACCAACGTTCGCCGCCACGCAGGGCCCGGCACTGCCGCCGACATCCGCGTGCGCCACGGAGAGGGTTGGGTGGAGCTGGAGGTCTCCAACGCCCGCCCGCCACGCAGGCTGGGCCGTCCTCGCTCCACTGCCTCCGGTCTCGGACTGGTGGGGATGCGGGAGCGCGTGGAAGCCGATGGCGGCCACTTCGAAGCCGGTCCGCTCTCCGCCGGGGGCTGGGTCGTGCGCGCCCGCACCCCTGTGCGCAGGGACGCGCGATGACCGACGAGGGCGGCCCCGCCGGGCAGGGCGACGTGCACGAGGGCGACCCCACCGGTCATGGAGGCGCGGTCGGTACCAGGCCGGTGCGCGTCGTCCTGGTGGATGACCAGCCGCTGATGACAGCCGGGATCCGGATGATCCTGGAGACCGATCCGGGGATCCGGGTGGTCGCCACCGCCGAGGACGGTGCGGCCGGGGTTGCCGCCACCCGGCGCACACGGCCGGACCTGGTGTGCATGGACGTCCAGATGCCCGTCCTCGACGGGCTGTCCGCCACCCGTGAGATCACGGCGGATCCCGGGCTGGGGTGCGCGGTGCTCATGCTCACGACCTTCCGCAGCGAGGACTACCTGGTGGAGGCACTGCGCGCGGGCGCCTGCGGCTACCTGTTGAAGAACACCCCGCCCGAGCGACTCATCTCGGCGGTGCACTCGGCTGCCGCCGGTGACGGGCTGGTCGCGCCGGAGCTGACGGGCGCCCTCATCCGGCGAGCACTGCAGGTCCCCTCCCCCGACGCGGATCCACGTGGGAGAAGTGCCGACACGGGGCAGGACCCCCATCGGCGGGCAGTCCCTCCCGGGCAGGCCGCACCCGACACCCTCGGGGACCCAGCGTTGCCCGCCGACCTCACCCCCCGCGAGGTGGAGGTCCTGCGTCTCATGGCGGAGGGGATGTCGAATGAGGAGATCGCCGCGCACCTGGTGCTCGGGAGGGCCACGGTGAAGACCCATGTGTCCAACATCCTCATGAAGCTCGCGGTGCGCGACCGGGTCCAGGCGGTCGTGTGGGCACACCGCCACGGCCTCGCCGGGTGACGGAACCCCGGCACACC
>JAKECL010000450.1 GCA_030460725.1 Propionibacterium sp. | reverse complement strand
CGGGGGCGGCCCGGGGGTGGGACCCGTGGCGGTGGCCGCCCACCTGGCCCCCTTCCTCCCGCGCGCGCAGACCGCTGCGGCGTGGTCCACCAGCCTTGACGAGGACGGACCCGGCGTGCCCACGGACGGCACGCAGGACTGCGGGAGTGGTGGCCCCGTGGCCGCCACCACCTACGGCTCCGCCGGAGTGCTGCCGATCTCCTGGGCCTACATCCGCCTCATGGGTGGTGCCGGACTGAGGCGGGCCACCCAGGGAGCGATCCTGGCAGCCAACTACGTCGCGGCCAGCCTCGAGGAGGATTATCCAGTGCTCTACACCGGGGAGGGCGGCCTCGTGGCACACGAGTGCATCCTCGACCTGCGCCATCTCTCCCACGAGTCGGGAATCACCGCTGAGGACGTGGCCAAACGCCTCATCGACTACGGCTTCCACGCCCCCACGCTCTCCTTCCCCGTGGCGGGCACGCTCATGGTGGAGCCCACCGAGTCGGAGGACCTGGGCGAACTCGACCGCTTCATCGCGGCCATGCACGCCATCCGCGCGGAGGTCCAGGAGGTCATCGACGGCCAGGTGGAGGCCGCGGAGTCCGTGGTCCACCGGGCTCCCCACACCGCGGCCGTCCTGGTCAGCGACGGATGGGAGAGGGCCTACACACGCGAGCGCGCAGCATTCCCCCTGCCCGGCATGGCGGCCGACAAGTACTTCCCGCCGGTGGGTCGCATCGACGGCGCCTTCGGTGACCGGCACCTGGCGCCCACATTGCAGCCCCCTGCAGACCCGGAATGACGGACACTGTAACCAGACGTGTCGAACACGGGGTCGGGTGCGGCAACTGCGCGCCCACCCCCACCGAGGAGGACAGAGATGGACGAGGACGAAGCGGATATGACGACGGGCACCGAGGGCTCAGCAGGGGCCGGGCAGACGCGGGCACAGACGACGGGCACCGATGAGGCAGGCACCATGGATGCCGGAGCACGTCGCTCACCTCTCCACGACCGGGAGACGGCGCTGGGCGCCTCCTTCACGGACTTCGCCGGGTGGGAGATGCCCCTGCAGTACACCTCCTCCTTGGCCGAGCACCAGGCGGTGCGCACGGCTGCCGGGCTCTTCGACCTCTCCCACATGGGAGAACTGCACGTCCAGGGTCGCGACGCCGTGGAGCTGTTGGGACGCACCTTCGTCTCCGACTTCTCCACCCTCCGGGTCGGGCGCGCGAAGTACACGATGCTCTGTGACGAGGGCGGGGGAATCGTCGACGACCTGATCATCTACCGGCTGGAGGACCAGGAGTTCCTGGTCGTGCCCAATGCCGCCAATGCGACCACGGTCGCCCAGACCCTGGCTGCCACCGCGGACGGCCTGGACGTCGGGGTGGAGGACCGGACCCTCTCGACCGCGCTCATCGCCCTGCAGGGACCCCGGGCGGAGGAGATCCTCGTCAACGCCAACAGCGCGCACCGGGCCCATCCCGCCGAGATCGAGGCCCTGCGCCAGCTGCCCTACTACGCAGGCATCCACATGGACTACGCGGGCGTCGACGCGGTGGTGGCGCGCACTGGCTACACGGGGGAGGACGGATTCGAGCTCTTCGTCCCCTGGGAGCTGGCCGGGGAGACCTGGGACCTGCTGATGGATGTGGGCTCCCACGACGCTCTGGTGCCCGCCGGTCTGGGTGCGCGCGACTCGTTGCGGCTGGAGGCCGGGATGCCGTTGTGCGGCCATGAGCTGACCCGGGAGACCTCGCCCTTCCAGGTGGGCGCCGGGCGGGTCGTGTCCCTGACCAAGCCGCAGGACTTCCCGGGTCGTGCGGCCCTGGAGCGGGCGTCGAAGTCCCGTCCCGACGTGGTGCTGGTGGGCCTGTCGGCCGACGGGCGACGAGCCATGCGCGAGGGATGCCCCGTGCTCACCTCCGACTCGGCGGCAGAGCCGGGTCGTCGGATCGGCACGGTGACCTCGGGCCTGTACTCCCCCACCCTCGGCCACGCCATCGCCATGGCGCTGGTCGAGGCGGATGCCGCGGCGCTGGACACCGTGGTGACCGTGGATGTCCGCGGCCACGCGCTGACCGCCACAGTGCGCCCCTTGGCCGCCTACAAGCGCCCCCGCTGAGCGCAGGACCGGAGATCCGCGGTCCGCGCC
>JAKECL010000449.1 GCA_030460725.1 Propionibacterium sp. | reverse complement strand
CACCCGGGTCACACGATGTTGCGCCGCACCGCCCACCGGGTCAGCTCATTGCGGTTGGACAACTGAAGCTTGTGGAGCACCGCCGAGACATGGGTCTCCACGGTCTTGATGGAGATGAACAACTCGCTGGCCACCTCCTTGTAGGTGTAGCCACGCGCGATGAGGCGCATGACCTCCTGCTCGCGGGCACTGAGCAGGTCCAGCTCGTCATCGCGGGCCGCGACCTCGCGCGTCCCGAAGGCATCCAGGACGAAGCCCGCCAGTCTGGGGCTGAACGCTGCGTCGCCTGCACCCACCCGGTGGATGGCTTCGACCAGGTCCGCGGTGGTGATCGACTTCGTGACGTATCCGCGTGCCCCCGCCCGGATCACGGCGACCACGTCCTCCGGGGCGTCGGAGACCGACAGTGCGAGGAAACGCAGGCCCTCCACGTCCTCACAGGCCGCCGCCACTTCCGCTCCGCCCCCACCCTTGCCTCCTGGCAGGTGCACATCGAGGAGGGCGACATCGGGACGCAGCTCATGGCAGGCGGCGATCGCGCCCTCCACGTCAGCAGCCTCACCGAGGATCTCCAGGTCGGCTCCCGCCTGCTCGAGTTCGGCGCGCACACCTGCACGCACCAAAGGGTGGTCGTCGATGACGACGAGTCGTATGGTCATTGTTCCTCCGGGAGTGATGGTGAGAGTGGTGCCGGGGCAGTCGGTGCGTGGAACGTGGGCACGGAGGGAGTCGACGGCCCCCAGTCCGAGGCGGGCGGGGTGGACCCGGACGCAGGAGTGGACTCTGGGGGGTTCGCGGCGAAGGGTCCGGGGTGGGAGCCTGAGTCGGTCCCGGGAACGGACGCAGGCCCGGGAACGGGCGCAGGCCCAGGCCCAGGCCCAGGAACGGGCCCGCTGGCCTGGGCCACTCCCCCGCCCTCGCCACCCGGACACGGGGAGCGCGGCACACGGAGATGGACCTCGGTCCCCGTGGCGCGCGGGCGGATGTCCGCGCTGCCCCCCACGCGCGCCATGCGCCCGATGATCGAGTTGCGCACGCCGTGGCGATCCTCCGGCACAGACTCCGGGTCGAATCCTTCACCGGCGTCCTTGACAAAGATCTCGGCGACGCCCTCGTCGACCTCGCAGTACACGGAGACGGGCGGGGCGCCGTGCCGCACGGCATTGGTGACGGCCTCCGCGGCGGCCGCCACCAGCGCGAGCTCGCCGGGCCCCGGCACGGCGTCACCCACCGCGACCACGTCCACCGCGACCCCGTAGGTGGACTCCACCTGTCCGACGGCCTCGCGCAGTGCCTCCGCCAGCGATGTCGAGGGCGCCTCGTGCCCGGTGTAGAGCCAGGAACGCAACTCCCTCTCCTGGGTGAGGGCGAGGGCGCGCACCCGCGTGGGGTCCTCGGCCGCACTGCGGATGAGGGTGAGGGTCTGGAGGACGGAGTCGTGCAGATGGGCGGCGATGTCCGCGCGTTCGGCGTCACGGACCTGCTCCTCGCGGGCAGCGGACATGTCCGAGGACATCCGGAACCACAGGGGCGCCAGCGCCACCACCAGTCCCACGGCGACGACGACGCCGATGAGGCCCCCGCGCATGAGGGCGCGCAGACTGTCCGTGCGCGAGACCAGCAGCACGATGCCGACCAGCAGGAGCGCCGTGCCCCCGCCGATGAGGGCCACGACCCGCGGGGACCGCCAACTGCGCAGGTGGGCACCCTGGCTCCACACCAGTCCCAGGCCGGCCAGGATCGCGAGGACCGCCAGCACGTCGCGGGGTTCCACATGCCCGGCCCCCAGCAGGAAGTAGGCCGCGAGCGCGACGACGACCGCCGCCACCCCCGCGACCAGCAGCTGGTTGCGGGCCGTGACCTGCGCCCGGTCCGCACCCACCCGGACCAGGGAGCGCCCCAGCCGGGCGGTGGGGGTGGAGGCCTCCGCGGAGCCGTCCACCGGCACCATCAGCACCAGCCAGAGGTAGAGGAGACCGCCCGCGCCCCACAGCAGCAGGAGCAGCACCATCGTCACCCGCACCGCCCACACCGGCACACCCAGATGCACCGCCAAGCCCGAGCAGACCCCGGCGATCCAGGGGGTCGGCATGTCGGAGGAGTGGGGGGTGGCGCGACGCAGCGGGGGGCGCACGGGCACCGCCGAGG
>JAKECL010000448.1 GCA_030460725.1 Propionibacterium sp. | reverse complement strand
ACGAAGTTCGAGGCCCCCCAGGTGTAGGAGGTGCCGTCGAGCTCGTCGACCAGGTGGAGGCGGGGTCCACCGGGCCCGGTGACCAGTGCAGGCGCACCCAGGGCACCCAGGTCGAGGTCGATGGTGCCCTCGACGTCGTGGTGGGGGTCCAGGGAGAGGACGACGATCACGGTGTCGGGCTGCCCGGACTCCGTGAAGCGCCCGTCGATGCGTTTGGAGAAGCACAGGAGGTCGGGGTGGGAGGTGGGGTGGACGCTCAACTGGTGGAGCTGACGCAGTGCGGGGTGGCGTGAACGGGCACCGTTGAGCAGCGTGAGCAGCTGGGGGATGCCGGTGTTCTCCGCCGCCTGCCAGTCGCGGGGACGGTACTCGTACTTCTCGTTGTCGATCTGCTCCTCGAAGCCGGGACGCTGGACGTTCTCGACGAGTTCGTACCCGGAGTAGATGCCCCAGGTGGGGGAGCCCATGGCGGCGAGCACCGCCCGGATCGCGAAGATCGCCGTGCCCCCGGTGGTCATCTGGGGGGTGAGGATGTCGTGGGTGGTGGGCCAGAACGTGGGACGCAGGATGTGGGCGGTCTCAGAGGAGAGTTCACGCAGGTAGTCCTCGATCTCCGTCTTCTCGGTGCGCCAGGCGAAGTAGGTGTAGGACTGGTCGAATCCGACCATGCCCAGGGTGCGCATCATGGCCGGTCGGGTGAAGGCCTCCGCCAGGAAGAGGATCTCGGGGTGGACACTGTGCATCTCGCGCAGGAGGTCCTGCCAGAACGGAACGGGCTTCGTGTGGGGGTTGTCGACGCGGAAGATCGTCACCCCGTGGGAGATCCAGACCTCCAACAGTTCCCGAATGGCTTCCCGGATGCCCTCCGGGTCATTGTCGAAGTTCAGGGGGTAGATGTCCTGGTACTTCTTCGGGGGGTTCTCGGCATAGGCGATCGTGCCGTCGGCCCGGGTGGTGAACCACTCGGGGTGTTCGCGCACCCAGGGGTGGTCCGGGGAGCACTGCAGGGCGAGGTCCAGTGCCACCTCCATGTCCAGTTCGTGGGCGCGCTCCACCAGGGCGTCGAAGTCCTCGAAGGTGCCCAGGTCCGGATGGATGGCGTCGTGGCCACCCTGGGGTGAGCCGATGCCGTAGGGGGAACCGGGGTCGTCGGGTCCCGCCTCCAGGGCATTGTTGCGGCCCTTGCGGAATGTGGTGCCGATGGGATGGACCGGTGTCAGGTAGACGACGTCGAAGCCCATCGAGGCGATGCGGGGGAGGTCCTCGGCCGCCGTGCGCAGGGTGCCCGAGACCCAGGTGCCGTCGGCCTCCTGGAAGGCTCCGACGGAGCGGGGGAAGATCTCGTACCAGGATCCCTGGACCGCACGGGGGCGCGAGACGAGGAGCGGGTAGGACTCGGTGTGGCCCAGGAGGTCTCGCAGGGGATGGGTGCGGAAGACGGCGCGCACCGCTGAGGAGATGCCGGCCGAGAGACGCTGCTGGGGGGAGCGTGTGGTGTCACGCAGGACGGCTGCTGCCTCGACGAGCACCGCGACCCCCTCCTGCGGTGGTGCGCTCTGGGCGGGATTCCCCCGGGCATCGCCGCGTGCGGCGCGCTCCAGGAGGCGTGCCCCCTCTTCCAGGACCAGGTCCACGTCCGATCGGGCATCGACCTTGATGGTCGCGTCATGGCGCCAGGTGGCGTAGGGGTCGGACCAGGTGTCGATGTGGAAGGACCACTCCCCGGTGCCGTCGGGGCAGGCCCATGCCTCCAGGCGGTCCAGACCCGGGGCGATGTCCACCATGGGGGTGCGGGAGTGGACGCTGGTGTCGGGACGCACCAGGACCGCCTCGGCACCGAAGGCGTCGTGGCCCTCGCGGAACACGGTGGCTCGGATGGGGAAGGGTTCCCCCTGGGTGGCCTTGGCCTGCAGTCTGCCGCCCTCCACGACCGGGAAGAGCTCGAGTGCGGGGATGCGCGGGAGGTCCGGATGTGTGTGGGGGGCGGGGGCTGCGTGGTGTTCTGGTCTCGTCTGGCTCACGGGACCCACAGTAGTGGTCGGGCGGGCGGACGTGTTCCCTGCGGCACAGTGGGGAGGGTGTGGTAGTGGGCGCCGCGCGCGGTGCCTGCGCGAGCGCCCTGGCCACGGGACAGCGGCCACGGCCCGTCGC
>JAKECL010000447.1 GCA_030460725.1 Propionibacterium sp. | reverse complement strand
CCCTTTTTTTTTTCCCCCGGCCCCTTTGGGGGGGGGGGCCCCCTTCCTTTTTGGGGGGGCCCCCCACCCGTATCTGCGTCCACCCGGGCTCCGTGGCCAACGCCGCCGAGGTCCCCCGGCGCGCGAGGCGCCCGGCGAGGACCCCGGGGCAACAACCGCTAATCGCCCGACTGCCCCGTCTCCGTCGGCTCCGGCGTCGGGGTGGGGGGCTCGGGTGTCGGCGTCGGAGTCGGGGGTTGCTGCGTCGACTCCTCGGGCTCCGGCGCCTGGGTCTGGGTCTGCGTCGGCTCGGGCTCAGGGGCCTGCGTCCACGTCGGGGCTGGTGCCACCGACGGTGCCCGCGTGGAGTCCTGGGTGATCCAGGAGAAGTCCTCGTCAGGCAGGTCCTGGACGGCGACGCTCATGTACTTCACCCACACGTCCGCCGGCCAGTCACCGCCGTGGAACTGCTCCAGCCCCCCGATGTCGTCCAGACGCACGGAGTTCCCCTCCGCGTCCGACTGGTACATCGACACGGCAGTCACCAGTTGGGGGACCATGGCCACGAACTGCGCGGACCTCTGGTCCTCCGACGTCCCGGTCTTGCCCGCAACGATCCGCCCCAGGGCGGCCGCCTTCTCACCCGTGCCATCGGCGCCCATCGCGGCCTTGAGTCCGGGCATGATCGCCGAGACGTCGGCAGCCTGGAAGACTCGCTGCGGGTCCACCGGCGTGGCATAGGCCGTGGCGCCGGAGGCGTCCTTCACCTCACGCACGATGTGGGGGTCGACCTTCATCCCGCCCGAGGCGATCGTCGCATAGGCCCGCGTGATGTCGATGTTGTGGGGGGCAGCGAAGCCCAGGACGTTCAACAGCGTCGGTTCGAGTCCATTGGTGTCCTGGGGGATGCCCGCCTGGATGGCCGCCTCCATGGTGGTGGCGGGGCCCACCTGCTCATTGAGCGACACGAAGGCCGTGTTGATGGAGTACTCCGCTGCCTTCTTCAGGGTCACGCGTCCGAAGGAGTAGTTCCCGTCGTTCTGCACCGGATCCGTGAGGCCGTCGAAGCGCTGCGGCGAGGAGCCGTCATAGGTGTCCATGATCGACCCTCCCTTCTCGGCGTGGGCCAGCAGGGCGAAGGTCTTGAAGGTCGAGCCCGCCTGGGCGATGTCGTCGGTGACGGCGTTCTGCTGACGTTTCTGGTAGTCAGCTCCGGCGTACTCCGCGACGATCTCGCCGGTGGCCGGGTCCACGGAGGACAGGGCCGTGTGCATGGTGTCGCCGTTCCATCCCTCGACCTCAGTCATCGAGGAGGCTGCGGCCACGGCCGCATCCTGCTTCGTCTTGTCGATGGTACTGATGATGCTCAGGCCGCCGGTGTCGATCTGCTCGTCGGTGAACGTGCCGGTGGCCTCCAACTCGGTGCGCACCTGCTGCATGAGGTAGCCCGTGGTTCCCGTCATCGAGGTGTTGCCCTCGGAAGGGGGAATGGTGTCGGGGAAGGTGGCGGCGTCGGCATCCGCCTGGCTGATGTGGCCGTCCTCGACCATCAGGTCCAGCACGCGCTGCCACCGCTCCTGGGCCTTGTCCGGGTCCAGGGCCGGATCCCAGGCGGAGGGGGCGGGGATGATGCCCGCCAGCATGGCCGCCTCCGAGACGGACATGTCGGCGGCGGGGTGCCCGAAGTACGCCTTCGAGGCGGCCTCGATGCCATAGGCGCCGCGCCCGAAGTAGATGGTGTTGATGTAGTTGCCGAGGATCTCGTCCTTGGACTGCTCGCGGTTGATCTTCACCGCGAGCACGGCCTCCTTGACCTTGCCGGTGTAGGAGGTGGTCTCGCCCACGTAGTAGCGCTCGACGTACTGCTGGGTCAGTGTCGATCCGCCCTGGCGCTCCCCACCCCGGACATTGTTGACCAGGGCGCGAAGGATCCCCTTGAGGTCGATCCCGGCATTCGTGTAGAAGGTGCGGTCCTCCGAGGCGACCACAGCCTGACCGACGTAGTCCGGCAGGGTCGAGGGATCAATGATCGTGCGGTTGATCTCGGAGAAGGTCCCCATCTCCGTGGTGCCGTCCGCGTAGTAGACGGTCGTCGTCTGGGACAGGGCGACCTGGTCGGCGGCGGGGACATCGAGTCGCGCGTAGAGGATCAGGAAGGCTGCGAGACCGGCGATGAG
>JAKECL010000446.1 GCA_030460725.1 Propionibacterium sp. | reverse complement strand
GGCCGAGACAGCCACCCGTCCGGTCACAGCTGGGCGCTCACAGCTGGGCGCTCACCAACTCCCGGAGCTCCGCCTTGGGGCGTGCGCCTGTCAGGCGTGAGACCTCGCGTCCTCCTGCGTAGACAATGAACGTCGGCACCGAGGTGACCCCCGCAGTCCGGGCCTCCCCGGGGTGGGCCCCCAGGTCCACCGCCACGACCCGCACCCGGCCCGAGAGCTCGCGGGCCAGCTCGGCCACGACGGGTTCCATCTGGCGGCACGGGGGGCACCAGGAGGCGCTGTAGTCCACCAGCACAGGAGAGGGGGACATCAGGACCTGTTCGGCGAAGTCCCGGGGTGCCACCACCGGCAGTTCCGGCACAGTGGTCTTCCGGGTTGCACCAGGAGTCTGGTCCCGGTGCGTGCCCGTGCGCGGGTGCCCGGCAGAGGTGCCATCCGAGCGCACACGGCCCGTCATACCCCGGCTACCGGCCCGTCCTGCGTCCGGCCGCCGACGGGTGCTGCTCACCGACCCTGGCCCGCCAGCCAGCGCTCGGCGTCCAGCGAGGCGCGGCAGCCGGAGCCCGCCGCGGTGATGGCCTGGCGGTAGGTGTGGTCCACCGCGTCGCCGCAGGCGAAGACCCCCTCCAGGTTCGTCCGTGTGGAGGGTTCCTCGACCAGGATGTACCCCGCGTCGTCCAGGTCGATCTGACCCCGTACCAGGTCGGTGCGGGGGAGGTGTCCGATGGCGACGAACACGCCGTCGACCGGGAGCGTGCTCAGGGCACCGTCGGAGGTGGAACGCAGCTGGATGCCCTCGACCTTGTCCTCCCCCAGGACGTCGGCCACCTGCTCGTTCCAGGCGAACGTGATCTTCGGATCGGCCATTGCCCGGTCGGCCATGGCCTTGGAGGCGCGCAGGGCGTCGCGGCGGTGGATGACCGTGACGGTGCGCGCGAAGCGGGTGAGGAAGGTGGCCTCCTCCATGGCGGAGTCGCCTCCACCCACCACCGCCAAGTCCTTGTCGCGGAAGAAGAACCCGTCGCAGGTGGCGCAGTAGCTCACGCCGCGGCCCGAGAGACGCTCCTCGTTCTCCAACCCCATGTGACGGTACTCCGATCCCATGGCCAGGATGACGGAGCGCGTGAGGATCTCCTCCTCGTCCACCAGGACGCGCTTGACCTCACCGCCCAGGTCCAGGCCGGTGGCATCCTCGAAACGGACCAGCGCACCGAAACCCTCGGCCTGCTCGCGCATGTGCTCCATGAGGTCGGGACCCATGATGCCCTGCGGGAAGCCGGGGAAGTTCTCCACCTCCGTGGTGTTCATCAGGGCTCCACCGGCGCTCACCGCGCCCGCCACCACGACGGGTGAGAGTCCGGCGCGGGCGGCGTAGATGGCCGCGGTGTAGCCAGCGGGTCCCGATCCGACGATGACGACGTCGTGCACGGTGGTGTCACTCATGGATGCAGGTTCTCCTCGGTGGTTCGGTCGCTCACTTGACAGCGAGCTCATAGATCCAGGCCCAGTTGTCACCATTGGGTCCTGTCGGCATCGTGCGGAAGGACAGCGACAGGGCGGTGACCTCGGTGGGTTGGGACAGTGTGATGGTCTTCTGTGGACTCAACGACGAGGTCGCCAGCTCTGTTCCCGACCGCGGGTTCGCGGGGTCGGTGACATTGCGCACAACCACCTCGCCGCCGTTGGTCTCCGGAGCCATGGTGAGGTCGATGGAGGAGACCGTGGCCTTCTCCTTCAGGGTGAGCAGGATCGTGACCGTCTGCTCCTCACGGAACTGGTTGAGGTCGTAGGAGCGTGAGTGCCACTCGGTGGAGGGATCCCCGTCAATCATGTTGACGACAGAGTCCGGGTTGTCCCCGCCGTCGTCACGCCAGGAGAAGATCGTCGGCGTGGCGATCTGGGGCGTCGTGACAGGGGCGGGTGGCTCGGCCGAGCCTCCCGCGGCCCCCGACTGCTCCCCGCTCTGCGCTCCTGACTGCTCCCCCGACTGTGAGGGCAGTGTCGGCAGGTCCAGGTCACCGATGGGAGCCAGGGCCGTGCGCACGCCCCACAGCCCACCACCCAGCACCAGGACCAGTGCGAAGACCAGAGCGGGCACCGTCGGGTCCAGACGGCTCCCCGACTTCTTCGGTGTGCTGCCACCGGTGGGAGGGGGCCCTGAGGGGGACGAGGCGG
>JAKECL010000445.1 GCA_030460725.1 Propionibacterium sp. | reverse complement strand
GGGAGGAGGTGCGGGGTCCTGGGATTCCTGGCGCATGTGGGACGCGAGATGCTGGCGGTGCCGACCGGTGCCACCTCGTCGTGACAGGTGCCCGCCACCTCGATCGTAGCTGCGGGACAGCCAGTGACGCGCGGGGTGGCGGCACGGGTGCCGTAGTGTCGGGGGATGGCTCGGATCCTCATCACCGGCATGTCTGGTGCCGGCAAGTCGACGCTGCTCGACGAACTGGAGCGACGGGGGCACCTCACCGTCGACACGGACCTGGATGGTTGGGTTCGTGAGGGAATCGGGTGGGACGAGTCGCGGATGCGCGATCTCCTGGACCTCCACCCTGATGTGGTGGTGTCGGGGACGGTGGAGAACCAGGGGAGGTTCCGGGAGGACTTCGACCACGTCGTGCTGCTGAGTGCCCCGGTGGAGGTACTCCTCCAGCGTGTCTCCACCCGGACCAGCAATCCTTACGGGCATTCGCCCGAGCAGAGGGCCGAGATCAGGCGCAATGTCGTGGAGGTCGAACCTCTCCTGAGGAGGTCGGCGACCCTGGAGCTTGACGGGCGCCGTCGCGTGGGGGACCTGGCCGATGTCATCGAGGGCCTTCCCTGAGCCCCGCGTCATGTCTTCGCGCCCTCGTGCGTCCTGGTGCGCCTGTCGGGTCCTGGTCCCACCGTGGGTTTCCATTCCCGCCGGGACACAGGTGAGGATGTGGTCCGGGGGATCCCACCCGCCAGCAGGAGGAGAAGCGCGATGACCGGTTCCGCCGTCGCCCACGAGGGCGACCCGCACCCGCGCCCGTTCCGCGACCGGGCAGCGGTCCAGAGACGCACCATGGTGGTCCTGCTCCTCACCCAGGTGATCGGGACCGTGGGGGTCGGGGTCGCGCCCTCCATCGGGGTGCTCCTGGCGGGGGAGGTGACCCAGAACGAGGCCTGGGCGGGGCTCGCGCGCACGGCGAGCACGCTGGGAGCGGCCCTCCTGGGCCTGCCGTTGGGAGATCTGGCTGCTCGCAGGGGCAGGCGCTTCGCCCTGTCCGTCGGATGGTGGATCGCGGCGCTCGGTGCGGCGATCCTGGTGGCCGCAGCCCAGTGGAGTCTGGTCGTCCCCCTCTTCCTCGGGCTCCTGCTCATCGGTTCCGGATCCGCCGTGAGCCTGCAGTCCCGCTTCGCCGCAACCGATCTGGCCGAGCCCCACAGGAAGGCCCGCTCACTGTCGTTGGTCGTGTGGGTGGGGACCATCGGCTCCGTGCTCGGCCCGAACCTGGGGGCACCCGGGCGTCTGGTGGGGGAGCGGACGGGGCTCACGGTCTATGCCAGCGCCTTCCTGATCGCTGCAGGCTGTCTGGCACTGGCCGGGCTGGTCGTCTTCGCACTGTTGCGGCCCGACCCTCTGCTCATCCACGCCCAAATGACGCGCGAGGAGGAGCGAGGGGCGTGTGGTTGCGCGCCGTCGCGTCCGGGTGCGGGTCCGGGGTCGGTGTCGGGTCCGGATCCGGGGCGCGCAGCCGCGGGTGCGGGATCCACCCCGGTTCCTTCGGTCCCTCGACCCGGGAGGATCCGTGCCATGGTCGACCAGGCGCGCGCCAACCCGCAGGCGCGTTTCGCGATCCTGGCCATCCTCACGGCCCAGGTGGTCATGGTGGCCGTCATGACCATGCCTCCCCTCCACATCCGCCACGAGGGCGGATCCGTGGACCTCGTGGGCATCACCATCAGCCTGCACGTGCTGGGCATGTACGCCCTGGCGCCGCTCGTCGGGTGGCTCACCGACCGTCGGGGGAACCTGGTGACCATCTGGATCGGGGTCGTGACACTCGCCGTGTCCATGGTCATCGGCGCAGCACTGGGTTCGGGTGCCGGGTGGACCATCGTTGCCCTGGTCCTGCTGGGAGTGGGCTGGTCCTTCGTGAACGTCTCCGCCTCCGCGCTGTTCTCCATGACGGTTCCCCAGGAGGCGCGCGCCTCCTCGCAGGGTGGTGTCGACGCCCTGGCGAACCTGTGCGGGGCGAGCGTGGCGTTCATGGCCGGACCCCTGATGGCCGTGTCCAGCTTCTCCGTGCTCTCGATGATCGGGGTCGTGTTGCTGGCGCCGCTGGTGTGGGCCCTGGTGCGCGTCGGGGGGGCAGGGTCCGTGAGCCCGGCGAACAGGTCGGTCTCGGCGGCGGTGTCGTCCCACACGCGGGCAA
>JAKECL010000024.1 GCA_030460725.1 Propionibacterium sp. | reverse complement strand
GCTGGGGAAACCCGGCTGCGAGCGCCGGGTAGGGAGATGCCGGAGGGGCGGGGAGGCCGATGCCGGTCCGCAGGAGCGCCGGGTGGGCAGACACCGGAGCGTCGGCCAGTGGCCAATGTCAGGGGCGGGACGTGCCAGGGAGCAGTCTCAGACCCCGGCGGTGATCAGGGTCCCGGCCCTGCCTGCCAAGGCCTCCCCCGCCTGGTGGATGGAGGCGATGATCGCTCGACGCCCAGGGCTGCCCTCCACGAAGTCGGCCCCCGCCAGCACCTTCGGTTCCATGGAGCCCGGGCCGAACTCCCCGGCGCGCGCGAGTTCGCGGGCACGGGCGGAGGTGAGTCGATCCACCTCCCTCTCCTCCGGCGTCCCACGTCCCAGACGGACCTTCTCGACCGAGGTGAGGACCAGAAGCGTGTCGGCACCCACCGACTCAGCCAGCAGACCTGCACTGAAGTCCTTGTCCACCACGGCCTCGACGCCTCGCAGGGTGCCTCCCTCTTCCCGTACGACGGGGATCCCCCCTCCCCCGCAGGCCACCACGACGAAGTCGGCATCCAGGAGGTTGAGGATTGACTCCCACTCGACGATCTCGCGTGGGCGGGGCGAGGCGACCACGCGCCTCCACCCCCGTTGGGGATCCTGGGCGACGACTGTCCCGGGATCGGCGCTGACCAGTGCCTGCGCCTCCTCACGCGACATGAAGGAGCCGATGGGTTTGGTGGGAGTGGCAAAGGCTGGGTCGCCCTCGTCCACGACCACCTGGGTGACCACGGACGCGACGTGCCAGGGGCGTCCCCGTCGGGCGATCTCCGCCTGGACCTCCCGCTGGAGGTGGTAGCCGATGTACCCCTGGCTCATGGCTGTGGCCTCGGGCAGCGGCATGCGCGGCACGGAGGGATCCGTGTCGGCGGCGAGACGGAAGGCGCGCACGATCGCGCCCACCTGTGGGCCGTTGCCGTGGGTGAGGATGATCTCGTCCTCGGCGGTGATCAGGGAGACCAGGGCCGGTGCCACGGCCCGGATGCTCTCCGCCTGAGCAGCAGGGGTGGAACCGAGGGCATTGCCCCCCAGGGCGACGACGATCCGAGACATCGCACCAGCGTATCGGCGCGGGTGGCGGCCGGTGAGCCCCTCAGGAGATCACCACGACGGACTTCGATGGAGAAGAGGACGGACTTCGGCCACGAATGGGACGGACTTCGCCGTGGAGAGGGGGCGGGGCGGTCAGAAACCCAGGCGGCCGAGCATCTTGGGGTCGGACTGCCAGTCCTTGGCCGTGCGCACGTGCAGGTCCAGGAACACCCTGCGCCCCAGCAGCTTCTCGATCTCGGCGCGTGAACGCGTCCCGATCTCCTTCAGCCGCGACCCACGCTTGCCGATGATGATGGCCTTCTGGGAGTTCCGTTCGACGTAGATGTTGACGTGGACGTCCACCAGGGGCTTGCCCGTGTGACCCGGACGGGGCTCTCGCTCCACGATCTCCTCGACCTGGACGGCCAGGGAGTGGGGCAGCTCATCGCGCACGCCCTCCAGCGCCGCCTCGCGGATGTACTCCGCAATCATCGTGTCGCGCGACTCGTCGCTCACGTCCCCCTCGGGATACAGGGGCGGGGAGAGCGGCATCAGGCCGACGAGCACCTTGGAGAGGTCATCGACCTGGGTGCCCTCCACCGCTGACACCGGCACGATCGCCTCCCACTCCCCCAGCTTGTCGATGTCCAGGAGGTGGCGCACCAGACGCTCGCGACTCACCAGGTCCGTCTTGGTGGCAACCGCCACCTTCGGGGCGCGCACCTCGCGCAGCTCGCGGGCGATGAACTGGTCGCCGGGTCCGATCCGTTGGTCGGCGGGCAGGCAGAAGACGACGCAGTCGACCTGGGCCAGGGCTTCGCGCACCATCTCGTTGAGGCGCTTGCCCAGCAGCGTGCGGGGACGGTGGTACCCGGGGGTGTCGACGATGACGATCTGGGAGTCCTCGCGGTGCACGATGCCGCGCACATTGTGGCGGGTGGTCTCCGGGCGCATGGAGGTGATGGCGACCTTCTGTCCCACCAGCGCATTCGTCAGGGTCGACTTGCCGACATTGGGGCGCCCCACCACGGTGACAAATCCTGCGCGGAAGTCCTCCGGATAGTCGGGCATGACCAGACCCGCACCCACATTGGCTTCCTCGCGCAGGGAACGCAGTCCCTCCAACCCCTGGACGGCTCCCTCCAGGCTCTCGGGGTCGGCCTCCTCCAGCTCCCCCTCCGTGCCCGTGGTCGGAGCGTCCACGACGTCCGGCGTCGCCTCCCCTGCCTCCGTCGACGAGGGCGACGCCCCCTGTCCATCCCGGGACACGGGCAGGGGGAGGGTCCCGTCTGTCGCGGGGCTCCCACCTCCGATCCCGGTGGGCCCGGTCTCCCCTGTGGGGTCGAGCGGAACTGGGGAGTCGGGGACCTCCACCTCCACGGTCTCACCGTCGAAGGCGTTGGGACCCGCCATCAGCTCATCGTCGCTGGGGAATCGCATGTCTCACTCCTGCCCATGGGCGTCGTCGCTGGTGGTGTGGTGCGGATGGGAGGGCTGCGCCTCCTGGTGGGCGGTGGACGTCGATGCATCCGGCGCCTGCGGGCTCCGGGAGCACCGGATGGTGCCCACCTGGCGGCGGCGCCCCCGAGCGCCTTCGGCCACCATGTGCACGCCCAGCAGGTCACCGGTCGCCCCTGGCAGGGGCACACGACCGATGGCCTTGCCCAGGAGCCCTCCCACGGAGTCCACGTCCTCGTCGTCGATGTCGAGGCCGAGGAGCTCACCGAGTTCACCCAGGGGGAAGCGCGCGGGGACGCGCCACACGCCGGGTCTCACCTCCTCGGGTTCCACGACATTGCGGTCGTGCTCATCGGTCACCTCCCCCACGAGCTCCTCAATGAGGTCCTCCAGTGTCACCAGACCCGAGATGCCGCCGTACTCGTCGACGACCATGGCCAGATGGAAGTGGTCCTCCTGCATCTGACGGAGCAGGTCGTCCACGGGCTTGGTCTCCACGGTGAACTCCGCGGGCCGCATCATCTGCTCTGCGACCAGTTCCTGCTCCGCACCACGGTCCTGGAGGCGATGCACGACGTCCTTGAAGTAGAGGATGCCGCGCACGTCGTCGACGTCGTCACCGATGACAGGGATCCGGGAGAAGCCGGAACGTACGAAGAGCTTGAGGGTCTTGCGTGCGGTGAGGTCCGCATCCACCGTCACCATGTCCGGGCGCGGGACCATCACCTCGCGCACCATGGTGTGCCCGAGTTCGAAGACGGAGCGCAGCATCTCGCGGTCCTCGTCCTCGAACCCCTCGGTCTCCCCCACCTGGTCCACCATCTCGCGCAGGTCATCGGCCATCTCCTGCCGGGCCTCGGCCTCGGTCTGGGTGGGTTGGGGCAGGCGCGAGCGCACCAGGCGGATCAGGGGGTCACCCAGGTGGGAGGCACGGACCAGTCTGGTGGCCAGACGCGCGCCACGCAGGGCAACGATCTCGGGGGCGCGGGCCGACAGGCGCAGCGGCACCACGGAGACGGCCAGGAACTGCGCAACACCCACGACGACAACGGCAATCAGGGCGATGGCCCACCACGGCAGATCGGGATGGACCAGCGACAAGGTGGTGGACACGGCCACGACCACCTGGAGCAGGGTGCGGGTGCCGCGCAGGGAAAGGTTGGTGCGGGCGCGGTGGGTGATGAGTGCCTGGACCTCGGGGGCGCGTCTGTGGCCCTCCTCCACCAGGTCCTCCACGGCTGCCCGGGAGAGCTTCGCCAGCGCAGCCTCCACGGCCGCGATGGCTCCGGCCAGGACCAGCGCGCACAGGGCGATGACGACCAGGGCCGCCACCGGCACCGTGCCGAAGGGGTCCCCGGTCATCGGGTGGCCAGGAAGGTGAGGAGGAGCTTGCGTTGCAGGGAGAACATCTCCTCCCGCTCCTCCGGTTCCGCGTGGTCGTAGCCCAGCAGGTGCAACATCCCGTGGGTGGCCAGCATGAGCATCTCCTCCGCGGCGGAGTGTCCGGCCGCCCGTGCCTGTTCGGCGGCGACATCGGGGCAGATGCAGATGTCGCCCAGAGTGCCCTCAGGGACCGGGTGGTCAGGGGTGCCCGGGCGCAACTCGTCCATGGGGAAACTCATGACATCGGTGGGCCCCTCAAGGTCCAGCCAGCGCACATGGAGGTCCGCCATGGGCTCGGGATCAATGAAGAGGATGTTGAGTTCGACGCTCGTGGAGACGTGCATCTGGTCGAGGACGTAGTCCGCCAGGGCAACGAACTCCGCCGCGTCGATCTCATGCTCGGTCTCGTTGATGACCTCGGTCACCTGTGGTCCCCTCTTCCGTGTCGGCTGGTGCGTGGGGCCTGACGGGCCCGGTCTGCACGTTCACTGCGGGCGCGGCGCTCGTCCCACCGGGAGTAGGCGTCGATGATCTCCCCCACCAACTGGTGGCGCACCACATCGGCGCTGGTGAGGTGGCAGAACTCCACCCCGTCGATGTCGGTGAGGATCTCCTGGACGACCTGCAGACCCGAACGTTGTTCACCTGGCAGGTCGATCTGGGAGACGTCGCCGGTGACGACCACCTGGGAGTTGAAGCCCAGACGCGTGAGGAACATCTTCATCTGGGAGACGGTGGTGTTCTGTGCCTCGTCGAGAATGATGAAGGAGTCGTTGAGGGTGCGCCCACGCATGTATGCCAGCGGGGCAACTTCAATGGTGCCCGCCGCCATGAGCTTGGGCAACGAGTCTGCCTCCAGCATGTCGTTGAGTGCGTCGTAGAGGGGCCGCAGGTAGGGATCGATCTTGTCCGTGAGGGTTCCGGGCAGGAAACCGAGGTTCTCCCCCGCCTCCACCGCCGGTCGTGTGAGGACGATGCGCCTGACCTGCCCGGACAAGAGGCGCGAGACGGCCTCGGCCATGGCGAGGTACGTCTTGCCGGTACCGGCCGGGCCGATGCCGAACACGACGGTGGAGCGCTCGATCGCTGCGACGTAGTCCTGCTGTCCGGGGGACTTCGGGCGCACGGAACGACCTCGCACGGAGAGGATCTCGCCTCCGGCGCGCTCGGCGAGGGCGGCGCTGGTGAGCAGGGAGATCGCGTGCTCGACGGCGGCCACGTCCAGCTGGGTGCCCGAGCGCGCCAGGGCGATGAGCTCCACCAGCAGCTGTCCGGCCAGGTCCACGTCCAGCTCTGGGCCCGTGAGTGTGATCTCTCGGCCCATGACAATGAATCGCACGGAGGGGAACCCCCGCTCCACGGCCCGCAGCACCTGGTCGGAGGCCCCCAGGAGGCTCAGGGGTTCCACGCCTGCGGGAATCGTGACACGTCGGGTGGTCGCCTCCGTGGCGGGTACGGTCGGGTCACTCATGCGATGCGCCCACACACTCCTCTGGTCGACGGGGCCGTCCGGTGCGGCCGCCACCAGTCTAGCCGGAGTGCGTCGCCGCGCCCCGGGCCGCCCTCGTCGGCGTCCGGCACCCGCGGGCAGCGCTGCGCCCCGCAGGGAAGGCGTGCTCTCCTGCGGGGCGCCTGAGCGCGGGTCGCGTCAGTGCTGCGAGGTACCTCCTCGCCGTCGGACTGCCAGCAGAGAGGCTCCGGTGAGCAGCGACACCGCGACGGCCAGCGCCCCCGCCCCGATCGAGGAACCGAAGCCGGTGCGGGCGAGCGCGTCCGCGTTCCCGCCGCGCGCAGGTGTGCCAGGTGTCCCAGGCGTCTGGGCTCCACCCGGGGACCCTGGGACCTCCGCAGCGGCGGTCACGGTGAGGTCGGCGCTCGCGGTGACACCGGAGTCCGTGCCCTCGGCATCCACACGATGAGCGCCGATCGGAGTGTCGAGCGGAATCACCAGGACCTGGGTGAATGACCCGGAGGCGTTCGCCACGACGGTGGCGAGAGGGCTGCTCGCCCCCTCCAGTCCGATCCTGACCGTCTCACCTGCCTGGAACCCGTGCCCGAGTGCACGCACCGCGCTGCCCAGGGGAACCGTGTCGGAGGAGAGACTCAGTCCGGCCTCCTGGACGGGACCTGGACCACTGCGCTCCAGGACCTTCACCGCGGCCACGGCGGGAACCACCGAGACCGAACCCGTCGCCGTGACCTGGTGGTCACCTGCGGGCGTCGTGGCGGGGACCGCCAGGATCGCGGTCATCTGGCCCTCGGCGTCCACGACTGCCGAGGCGGTGAGCACCGGTGTCGTGGAGAGCTCCACCAGGACGGTCTCCGCGGGCGCGAAGCCCGATCCGGAGACGGTCAACGTCGTCCCCGCGGTGACCTCGGGCGGTGTCGCCTGGATCTCCGGAGCCCACACGACGGGGGCCTGGGTGACGTTCACCGGGAGGGTCGTGGTGCGTGAGACCCCGTCCGCGTCCGTCACCACGAGGGTGAGGGTGTGGGATCCGACGGAACCGTAGGCGTGTGTGGCCTCCACACCGTAGCGGGCCGCCGAACCTCCGCCAGACCCTGGCTCCGCGTCAGTGACGACGGCCTGTTCGAGGGCGGACCCGTCACCCCAGTCCACTGTCGCAGTGAAGTCGGAGGGAGCTGTCCCTCGTCCCCCGGTGAACTCGGCCAGGCGACCCGTGAACTCCTGACCGGCCTGCAGGCTCAGCCCGTCGGTGGGCTCGACTTCCAGTGGCGCGACTGCAGCGACCAGGGAGAGGTCGTCGATCCATCCCCTCAGGTAGCCGTTCCTGGCGCCCGGTGTGGCGGAGTGCTTCCCGGTGGCCAGGGTGAGGACCACCTTGTCCACGGTCTTGCCGACCTCGGAGTCAGGCAGGGACACGGAGACATCGTTCCAGGTGTCCACCTTCAGGACCTTTCCCTGCTCGAGGGGGTCCAGGGTGGCACCGTTGGAGGTCACGACGCCCGTGGCCCCCAGTGTGCTCCCGTCGGTGTAGAGCAGGTCCACCGCCACGAACTGGCTCGCGTCCTGGACATAGTCACCGAATGGGCCGCCGTCCTTCTGTGGGCGCACCGAGTAGGTGAGGCGGGCATTGTGCGGGACCACGGTACCCGCTCCGTCCAGCAGCAGGTTGGCGGCTGTGGCTCCCTCCTGGACTGCCCGGGCGGAGTAGATGACTGCCTGGGAGCCCGAGCGGGACTCGCCGTCCTGCACCTTGGTCTCCACACCCCCGATACCGCAGCAGTAGTCCCCGAAGCCCTCGGCGTGGATCCGGGTGTTGGGGGTGGGTCGGGGTTGTCCGTTCTCGTAGCTCGTGGACAGCAGGGTGGTCGTGTGGTCGACGACGTC
This sequence comes from Propionibacterium sp., assembly GCA_030460725.1. GTDB lineage: Bacteria > Actinomycetota > Actinomycetes > Actinomycetales > Actinomycetaceae > Pauljensenia. Next base: position 3,912 of record JAKECL010000024.1, on the reverse strand, counting down.
GACGACGAGCTTGAGGGAGGCCACGGCTTCACCTGCCCTGGAGACCGTGACCGTGACCGGGTACTGGCCCACGGCGAGATCCTGGTCGGCCGAGAAGGAGAGGTCGGTGCTGGCCCGTCCCTGTCCGGTGGATGTGAGCGTACCGGCCGAGCGTGAGGGGACCAGACCCTCGGGTGCCTCCACGGTGAAGGTCAGGTCACCCGTGGCACTGGAGACCAGTTGACGCGCCGACACCGTGACCGCACCCGTACTGCCTCCGGCGAAGACCTGGGCGCTGGTGGTGGACAGCGTCACCGCGTCCGTGACCTCGCCCTCGCGCACGGAGGGCGGGGCATCCTCGGCTGCGGTGCCACGGGAGGTGTTCGGCGTGGCGGAGGGCACGATCTCCACCCGCGTGTCACGGCTGAGGACATCGGCAGGGAGATAGGTGCTCGTCGACGTCCGCCCGTCGAGCGTCATCGAGGAGATGTAGGGCGTGTCGATCGTGGCACCGGGGGTGTTGATCGACAGGACCGTCCCGTCCGCCCGCGTGAGGGTGATGCCGGGGAACATCGGCGTGGCCATTGTCAGTTCGGCCCGGGAAGGATTCTGCGGGTAGATCCCCATGGCGGCGAAGACCAGCCAGGACGACATCGCTCCCAGGTCGTCGTTGCCGGGGATTCCGTCGGGCCCGTTGGGGATGCCGTCCTTGGAGGTCAGCCACAGACGCTTGATGGTCTCCCGGACGGTCTGCTGGGTCTTCCACGGCGCGCCTGCGTAGTTGTAGAGCCACGGCGTGGCCACGGACGGTTCGTTGTCCATGTTCGCGTGGACGTTGTCATCCCACGACCCGGTGAGCACCCAGTTGCCGGAGGGATCCTTGAAGAACGCGTCGAGCCTCTCGACAGCGCGTCCGTTGCCACCCATGGCATCGAAGAGGCCGGCGATGTCGTGCTGCACCATCCAGACGTACTGCGCACCCGTCCCCTCCACGAACCCTGCGCTGGAGGCGGGGTCGAACTCACCGACCCAGGATCCGTCGCTCATCCGCCTCTGGATGTAGCCGCCCTGGGGGGTGGCATCGGGGTTGAATTGCTTCTGCCAGGACTGGGAGCGGGCGACGAACTCCTGGCGGGCGTCCTCGTCCCCGACCTTCTCCGCCAGTGTTGACAGTGCATAGTCCGCGGCGGCCATCTCCAGTGTCTCGTTCGCGCAGGCCCATGCGTTGCACCCCTCCGGGTAGAAGCCGTGCGCGAGGAACTGGTCCAGGGACGGTCTCTGTCCCTCGACGGCGACGTTCCATCCGCGGCGGGTGAGGTCCAGCTCGGTGGGGACGCGGGCCGCCTGTGCCAGGGAGTCGAATGCCCGCTCCACAGGGAAGTCCGTGCCTCCGAAGGCGACGATGCCTGCCAGGGCCACTGCGGAGGGGTCGCCGACCATGACGTGGACTGCACCGGAGTTGTGGGTCCAGCGGTCCCACACCCCACCGTTCTGGTCCGCCTGGTTGAGCAGGGAGGCTGCGATGTCGCTGCCGCGACCCGCGTCCAGGAGCGTCACCAGCTGCACCTGGGAGCGGTAGACATCCCATCCGGAGAAGGTCGCGTACTGGGCGCCCTGCCCCCGGGCAACGGTGTGCGTCGCCATGTCGAAACCCGTGTAGTCCCCGTTGACGTCGCTGGTGATGTTGGGGTGGAGCAGCGAGTGGTAGAGCGCGGTGTAGAACGTGGTGCGTTCGTCCGCCGTGCCTCCCTCGATCGCCACACGTCCGAGTTCCCTCCTCCAGGCGTCACGGGTGCCCGCGGCGACCTCGTCGACGGTGGTGGTTGCGCCCTGCTCGGACTCAAGGTTCTCCCGCGCGTTGGCCTCACTCACGTAGGAGACTCCCACCCGCACGCTGACGTCATGGTCCGCGAACTGCACCCATCCCCCCGATCCGCGGCCTGCGGGAGGGTAGCCCTTCGCATCCCCGCCTCCTGAGGTCAGACCACCGGAGTATCCCGTTCCACCGCTGGCACTGGTGGAGCCGGGCGAGACCTCTGAGTCGTTCCAGGTACCGACCTGGGTGAAGTCGGTGTCGAACTCCGCGACGAAGTGGACGGTGTAGTAGCTGCGTTGGAGGATGGCGTCCCCGGTGAAGGGACCACAGAAGTTGCCGCTGGTCACCGAGCCGGTGATGGTTCGGTTCTCCCGATCGATGCTGATCCGGGCGTCACTGGAACCGACCAGGGAGTCCGAGGTCCGCACGAGCATCGTGGCGCTCTGGTTCTCGGGATAGGTGAAGTGGCCGGCGCCACTGCGTGTCGTGGCTGCCAGGTCCACTCCCACACCGGAGTCCAGGTCGACAGAGTATCGTCCGGGAACGGCCTTCTCGTTGTCGTGGCTGAAGTTCGACCGATAGGCGGAGGCGGTCGCGTCTGCCGACGACGGGGACGTGGTGACCTCCCCGCTCCACGGCATGAAGGGGATGTCGCCGGACAGACCCGTGCATCCTGCCCCCGAGACGTGCGTCAGGGAGAACCCGCGGACCGACGTGGATCCGTACTCGTAGCCGCTGGGAGCGGGCGTGCGCATGGTGCCTCGACCGGCATTCGCCCCGGCGATGGGGCCGTTGTAGTAGCTCTGGTCCGGACCCCATGTGACCATGCCGAACGGGGCGACGGCGCCCGGATGGGTGTTGCCTGCGTTCGAGGTACCCACCAGGGGGTCGACATAGATGGCGAGGTCCTCGGCCATCTCCTCCGCGTGGGTGGCGCCCACCGGGAGCAGGGTTCCGGCGAGGGCGAGGATCGGGATGCCCAGCAGGGCCGTGAGCCTGCGGGGTGTTCGAGTGGTGGGGTGTGTGCGGGATGGCGAAGGCTTCATTGTCTTCTTCTCGTCGATGGTGTGGGACGGAGCGTGACCCGACGTCGGGCACGCTCCGCCACCGTATCTGACATCGCTGTCACTCCGGGCCGGTTCCATCACCGACGCCCCGCAGGTGCCCCCGGGGACGCCCTTCGCACCGGGCACCCCCCGACATGGGCCCGGACGGCTTGCGACGCCCGCTCCGCTAGGGCAGAGGCTCGGTCATGTAGCGCTGGAGGGTGGGCGCGACGAGGGCGACCACCTGCTCCACGGGCATGCTGGCCAGCGGTTCGATGCCCAAGACCTTGCGCGCCACCAGGAGTCCGGCAGTCTGGCTGGCGACCAGGGCCAGGCGCGTCGGAGCGGAACCGACCGGGTCATCGACCACGGGACGGAGGTGGGACAGGGCCAGGTCCAGAACGAAGCCCTTGACCAGTGAGGGCCCGTCCGGGGTGGAGGTGAGGGTGCGAACGGCCGCGAGGATGACAGGCTCCGCATCGGAGTCCCACAACTCCAGGAGCGTACGGAGGAAGGCCTCCGCCAGGTGTTGGCGTGGGGCCGCGAGGACCGGGGCGAGCACCCGGGCTGGATCCACCGGCAGCTCCAGAGTTGCCAGGAACAGCTCCCTCTTGGTCCCGAAGTAGCGATGGACCAGGGCCTGGTCCACACCTGCGGCAGATGCCACGGAACGCACCGACGTGGCCTCGAAACCGCTCCGGGCGAAGGCCTGTCGTGCGGCATCAAGGATCCGCTGCCTGGTCTGGGCGGCGCTCACCGGGCACTCCTGGGCATGGTCAGGGAGGCGAGGACCAGGGCGGCCACGCCGAATGCGCCCAGGGCGACCAGGTCACCCGCCAGGTCCGCGCCAGTCCCCGCCTGCTCACGCAGGAGCCCCAGTGCATCGACCGCGTAGCTCATGGGGAGCACGTCGGACACCCACCGCAGGACATCGGGCAGGTCTGCTCGGGCGACGAGGAGTCCGCACAGGAAGATCTGGGGGCCGATGATGACGGGCATGAACTGCACGGCCTGGAACTCCGTGCGCGCGAAGGCACTGGTCATCAGCCCCAGGGCGACACCCACCACGGC
>JAKECL010000444.1 GCA_030460725.1 Propionibacterium sp. | reverse complement strand
CTCAGAGGAACGACAGGAACGTCAGGGCAAACAGGATCGCCACCCCCAGGGCGGGCAAGGGCGTGGCCCTGAGGGTGACCCGTGAGGGGAAGCCGTCCACCATCTGCGTGGGCAGGGGGGAGTCCGTCAGGTTGCGGGCCACCGCCTCCTGCTGCAGCGTCGAGAGACGGGGACGGTGTTCGGGGTGAAGCGCGAGGTCGCGCTCCTCCAGGACCAGACGCGCGGCTCCCTCGGGAACGGTCTCGATCACGTGGTGCACGGTCTCGGTGTCGTCGAGATCAGGCAGCTGGGGTGCGGGGTCACGCCTGCGTGAGGCGGAGAACCCCCCACGCTCGGGCGGCGTCGCGCTCACGTACTCGCGCCCGTCGGCGACCAGTCGCAGCCCGAAGCGGGTGTGGGCGTCCTCCAGGTGCTGCCACGGGATGAGGACCTCGCGGAAGTGGTTGCGCACCAGCACTCCCCGCGGGCCCGTGACCAGACGCGGCCACCACCACAACCAAGCGCACAGCGCGGACACCGCCGCAGGCAGGGGAAGGCCGACCAGGGCGGCGCTCCAGCCTTCCTGGAAGAGGACGATGACCTCCAGGAGCAGGGCCAGGGCGAGGACGAAACAGGTGCCGATGCGGCCCCAGCGTGAGCGGAAGGTGAGGGTGCGTTCCATCGCAGACAGTCTAGGTGTGGGCGGGGACCGGCGTGCAGGGCTGCGCAGCTCACGTCGCCTGGACGTCCGTGCGACAGGACGGGTGGCAAACGGCCTCGCAGAGGTCGACGTGTCTGATGTCGCACCGGCCCCACTGTCAGTCCCCGGGGAGGAACGGATACGCTGGTTCCCTGAATGTGTGCGCGTCCCGCCCCTGCGCGACGCCGCCGCCCGCCACCAACCGGTGGATGGTCGCCCCCGCGACCACCCGCGGTGCGTGGGCCCATCCGATCCCGAGGAGTCCTTCATGTCGGTGCGCCCAGATCTGCGCAATGTCGCCATCGTCGCCCATGTCGACCACGGCAAGACGACGCTGGTGGACGCGATGCTGTGGCAGTCCGGAGTCTTCTCCGATCGTGACACGGTGGAGAAGACCGGTGAGCGCGTCATGGACTCCGGCGACCTGGAGCGCGAGAAGGGCATCACGATCCTCGCCAAGAACACCGCGGTCCACTACCGCGGTCCCTCCGCCCAGAAGCTGGGGCTGGAGGGCGGCGTCGTCATCAACGTCATCGACACCCCCGGTCACGCCGACTTCGGCGGAGAGGTCGAGCGCGGCCTGTCCATGGTCGACGGCGTGGTGCTGATGGTGGATGCCTCCGAAGGGCCCCTGCCCCAGACGCGCTTCGTGCTGCGCAAGGCCCTGCAGGCGAAGCTCCCCGTCGTGGTCGTCGTCAACAAGGTGGACCGCCCCGACTCCCGCATCGAGGAGGTGGTCTCCGAGACCACCGACCTGCTGCTCTCCCTGGGCGAGGACCTCATCAACGAGGGCGTGGACACCGACGTGGACTCCCTGCTGGACGTCCCCGTGATCTACGCCTCGGCAAAGGCCGGGAAGTCCTCCCTGACCAACCCCGGTGACGGCAATGTGCCCACCGAGGATCTGGAGCCGCTCTTCGAGACGATCCTCAACCGGATCCCGGGTCCCTCCTTCGAGGAGGGGGCCCCGCTGCAGGCCCATGTCACCAATCTCGACGCCTCCCCCTTCCTGGGGCGCCTCGCCCTGCTGCGCATCCACAACGGCACCCTGCGCAAGGGGGAGACCGTGGGCCTGGCCCGCCACGACGGGACCATCAAGCCTGTGCGCGTCACCGAGCTGCTGCGCACCGAAGGCCTGGAGCGCGTGCCCGCGGAGTCCGCCGAGCCCGGCGACATCGTGGCCGTGGCGGGTATCGAGGACATCACGATCGGCGAGTCCCTGGTGGACCTGGACGATCCGCGCCCCCTCCCCCTCATCACCGTCGACGACCCGGCCATCTCCCTGACCATCGGGATCAACACCTCGCCCATGGCCGGGCGCGTCAAGGGTGCGAAGGTCACGGCCCGCCAGGTCAAGGACCGCCTGGACCGTGAGCTCATCGGCAATGTCTCCATCCGCGTGCTGCCCACCGAGCGCCCTGACGCCTGGGAGGTGCAGGGCCGTGGCGAGTTGGCACTGGCCATCCTGGTCGAGCAGATGCGCCGCGAGGGCTTCGAGCTGACCGTCGGCA
>JAKECL010000023.1 GCA_030460725.1 Propionibacterium sp. | reverse complement strand
GGCCCCCACCCCGGCCGCGGGGCTGCCGGTTTTCGGCCCCTTGAGGGTGTCTTATTAAAAGTGGGGGGGGGGGGGGGGGGGGGGGGGGCGGGGCCCCCCCCCCCCCCCCCCACCGCCATGTCCGGGGGGCGTGCCACGGGGAATAGGATCGACGCCGTGGACGAGATCTCCCGGTTCTTCGCGCAGGGTGCGACCCGTGTCGTGTTGGAGGGTCCCCGGGGGGACGCCACGTCGACAGTGATTCCCCGGAGGGACGCGGACGTCCCGGCCCAAGGCTTCCGGATCCTCTACCGCCACGAGGGCATCGAGGTCCTCCACAGCGACGACAGAGGGCTCTGCGCCGGTCTGGAGACCGTGGAGTACCTCAACGACGACCAGACCTTCGACACGGCTCTGGAGGTTCGTGACGCGCCCCTGCTGCCGGTTCGCGCGTGGCTCATGGACATGTCGGGTGACCGGATCATCTCCTGGGACAACCTGGTGCGTCTGGTGGAGGTGTTGGAGCGCCTGCGCTACAACCAGCTGGAGCTGCGTGTGGGGCACGCCTTCACCTACCGTGACCAGGACACGGTGTGGGAGGGGACCTCACCGCTCACACCCCTCCAGCTGCGGCGCATCGAGACCCTGTGCACCACCCATGGGATCCGACTGGTCACCGCCATCGAACCTCTCACCCACTGGGAGCGGTGGCTGTGCCACCCGGAGTACGCGGGACGGGCGGAACTGCCGTCCGGGCGCACCGGCGAGGACGGACGTCACGTCCCGCCCTCGGAGCTGGCTGCCACCCCCGACAATGCACACTTCGTGGCATCCCTGGTGGACCAGCTCACCCAGGTGTTGGGTTCCCGGCGGATCAACATCGGAGGACACTCCACCCGGGAACTCGGGCGCGGGGCGTCCCGCGCGGCCGTGGAGCGTCGGGGACTGGCCCGGGTGTACATGGACTTCATCGAGCACGCCACCCACGCCGTCGGTGAACACGGTGTGGTGGGGGAGATGTGGGCAGACGTGCTCGCCCTGGATCCCGGACTCCTCGCTGAGGTCCCCGCCCACATCGTTCCCATCGTGCGGTGCGCGGAACCACCGGATCCCCTGCGGGGCACCCAGGGGTTCGCCGTCGCGGGTGCGGTGATGGAGGGATCCGGTCGGCCGTTCTGGGTCGCACCCGGTGCCGGCAGCTGGAACACATTCTGCGGACGCACCGTTCGGGCGCGGGCGAACGTCGAGGACGCCCTGCAGTGGGGCGTCGCGCACGGTGCCACCGGCATCCTGGTGACGGCCTGGGCAGGGCGCGGGCACTGGGCCCCCGAGGTCCTCAATCTTCCCTGCGCCGTGGAGGCGGCCGTGCGTGCCTGGCGGGGTCAGGGACCGGGGGAGCGCATGCACAGGCTGCTGTCGGCCCTGATCCCCACCGACGTGGCCGCCGCGGTACTGACCCTGGGCGATGTTGCGGAGTTGGTTCCCCTCCCCGTGCGCAACACGGACATCACCTGGGAGGCCCTGCGCCGCGGCGGTGACCTGCCCCGGGAGTGGGCGGTGGACGACGCCCAACTGGAGCGTGCCCGGGCGGCGGTCGCCCTGGCCGACGGACAGCTGGAGCCCGGATTCGGAGGCACGGGTCTGCTGGTGCGTACCCAGGTGCGTCTGTGCATCGACATGTGTGCCTATGCCCTGACCCTGGTGGATGTCGCCCGCGGGCGGTCCCAGGCCTCCCGCGAGGATCTGGCGGTGCGATGGGAGCAACTGGTGACCAGGCACCGGAAGCTGTGGCTCGCCACGGCCCGCGAAGGCGGTCTGGAGCACTCCCTGCGCCAGCTCGACCCCATCGCCCACGTGCCCGGTGCCACAGCCTGAGGACTTGGAGCCGCTGCGTGCCCACTGGTAGGCTCGGCCCTGCCAAAGACCGTCGGACATCCGCCAATGCGCGGGTCGAAGTGCTGGAGCAGCCGACGCAGGTGAGTGTCCACCCCCTGGGGTGGGAACGGACTTCCGAGCCCGGCACGCACCTGCGTGTCGGGCTTCTTGCACGGGTGCGACGGGCACACATCGGAAGGAGGACCATGGCGAGGTCTGACAAGGTGGCAACTGTCGCCGAGCTCGTGGAGCATTTCCGCGCCTCGGACGCAGTGCTGCTCACTGAGTACCGCGGCCTGACCGTGGCGCAGCTCAAGCAGCTGCGACGCGGACTGGGTGCAGGTGCGCACTACGCCGTGGTGAAGAACACGCTGGCTGCGTTGGCGGCCAAGGAGGTCGGTCTCGACTTCCTGGAGTCGGACCTCAACGGTCCGACCGCCATCGCATTCGTCTCCGGCGAGCCTGTCGAGGCCGCCAAGACGCTGCGTGATTTTGCCAAGGAGAACCCGGCACTGGTGCTGAAGTCCGGCGCCATGGACGGCGCACCGCTGTCCGCCGAGGGTGTCACCAAGCTGGCTGATCTGGAGTCCCGGGAAGTCCTGCTGGCCAAGGCCGCAGGGGTCCTCAAGGCGAAGATCTCCCAGGCTGCGTACATGTTCAACGCGCTGCCGTCCAAGACGGTGCGCACCATCGATGCCCTCCGCGACAAGCAGGAGCAGGCGGCCTGACGCGACAGGCCCCGCACACCCCGGTGCGCGGACATCATCACCCCATCTGCTCGCGTAGCAGGCCAATAGGAAGGAATGCCAATCATGGCCAAGCTCTCCGCTGACGAGCTCATCGAAGCTTTCAAGGAAATGACGCTCATCGAGCTGTCCGACTTCGTCAAGCAGTTCGAGGAGGTCTTCGACGTCACCGCTGCGGCCCCCGCCGCCGTGGCCGTCGCCGCCGCCCCCGCTGCCGAGGCCGATGCGGCCGAGGAGAAGTCCGAGTTCGAGGTCGTCCTCGAGTCCTCCGGCGACAAGAAGATCGCGGTCGTCAAGGCTGTCAAGGCCCTCACCGGCCTGGGCCTGAAGGAGGCCAAGGACCTCGTCGACGGCGCTCCCTCGACCGTCTTCGAGAACGCCAAGAAGGAAGACGCCGAGAAGGCCAAGGCCGAGATCGAGGCTGCAGGCGGCACCGTCACCCTCAAGTGACACCGCTCAGCTGAGCTCTTCGCAGGGGCCCCCCGCCCCCGGCAGGGGGGGGGGGCCCCGCACACCATCTCCACCCCCCGTGCGTGTGTGTTGGGGGGGGGGCCCCGGCCACTTGTGGGGCCCCGGGGGCCCCTCCGTCCTTCCAGGAGCCCACGTACGCACGGGGTCGAGCACCATGACCGCGCCTTCCCACACGCGCCACCACGCGGGGCCGCCCTCGTGAATCCGCACACATCACCGCCCAGCCCTTGCGGGGTGAGGGAGAACGCCCATATCATGACTGTTTGCGCTTGACTGTGCCCGAGGTGACCTGTACCACCACGCCGAAACCGGCGCTGAGCGTGGGTGGACGGTGTCAGATAGGGGCCGCAGGCGCACGTGCGCGCATGTTCGATCCTCTGGGAAGGACCCCCTTTGGCTGCCAGTAGCACCACTGCACACCAGCCCAAGTCCCGCATCTCGTTCGCGAAGCTCCGCGAGCCCCTCCAGGCTCCCAACCTCCTCGGTCTCCAGACCGAGAGCTTCGACTGGCTGCTGGGCAACGACGCATGGAAGGCCCGCGTCGAGACCGCGAAGTCGTCGGGTCGTTTCGACGTCCCCGACACCTCCGGCCTGGAGGAGATCTTCGAGGAGATCTCCCCCATCGAGGACGTCGCGCAGACGATGTCCCTCTCCTTCCGTGACCACCGCCTCGAGAAGCCGAAGTACACGGTGGAGGAGGCCAAGGCCAAGGACTACACCTACTCGGCACCCATGTACGTCACGGCCGAGTACATGAACTACGAGACCGGCGAGATCAAGTCCCAGACCGTCTTCATGGGGGACTTCCCCCTGATGACGCGCCGCGGCACCTTCATCATCAACGGCACCGAGCGTGTCGTCGTCTCCCAGCTCGTGCGCTCCCCGGGCGTCTACTTCGACCGCACCTCCGACCGCACCTCCGACAAGGACATCTTCGGCTGCAAGGTCATCCCCAGTCGCGGTGCCTGGCTGGAGTTCGAGATCGACAAGCGCGACGCCGTGGGCGTGCGCATCGACCGCAAGCGCAAGCAGCCCGTCACCCACTTCCTCAAGGCCATCGGCATGAGCGACTCGCAGATCCGCGAGGAGTTCGCCGACTACCCCGTCCTGCTGGAGACCCTGGAGAAGGACACCGTCCAGACCCAGGAGGAGGCGCTGAAGGACATCTACCGCAAGATCCGCCCGGGCGAGCCGCCCTCGGTGGAAGCCGGTCAGGCCCTGCTCAACAACTTCTACTTCGACGACAAGCGCTACGACCTGGCCAAGGTCGGGCGCTACAAGATCAACAAGAAGCTCGGCCTGGAGGCCGATCCGAAGGCCTCGACCCTGTCCGAGCAGGACATCGTCGCCTCCATCAAGTACCTCCTGGCCCTGCACAAGGGCGATACGACCTTCCCCGGCCTGCGCGGCGGGAAGGCTGTCGAGCTGCGCGTGGAGCCCGACGACATCGACCACTTCGGCAACCGTCGCATCCGCGCGGTCGGCGAGCTGATCCAGGCCCAGGTCCGCACGGGTCTGGCCCGCATGGAGCGCACCGTGCGTGAGCGCATGACCACGCAGGAGGCCGAGTCGATCACGCCCCAGAGCCTGATCAACATCCGTCCCGTCGTGGCCGCGATCAAGGAGTTCTTCGGAACCTCACAGCTCTCGCAGTTCATGGACCAGAACAACCCGCTCTCCGGGCTCACCCACAAGCGCCGCCTCTCGGCGCTGGGCCCCGGTGGCCTCTCGCGAGACCGCGCCGGTATGGAGGTCCGTGACGTCCACCCCTCCCACTACGGGCGCATGTGCCCCATCGAGACCCCTGAAGGCCCCAACATCGGCCTGATCGGATCCCTGGCGACCTTCGCGCGCATCAACCCCTTCGGCTTCATCGAGACGCCGTACCGGATCGTCAAGGACGGGCACGTCACCGACGAGGTCCGCTACCTCACCGCGGACGACGAGATCGGGCACTTCATCGCCCAGGCCTCCTCCCCGCTCAACGCCGACGGCACCTTCGCCCAGGAGCAGATCCTGTGCCGGGTCGCCGGCGACGACCCCACGGAGGTCCCGCGCGCCCGCGTGGACTACATGGACGTCTCCGCTCGCCAGATGGTGTCGGTGGCAACCGCCTTCATCCCCTTCCTGGAGCACGACGACGCGAACCGCGCCCTCATGGGCGCCAACATGCAGCGTCAGGCCGTGCCGCTGCTGACCACCGAGGCCCCCCTGGTGGGCACCGGCATGGAGCGTCGCGCCGCCCAGGACTCCGGTGAGATGGTGCTCGCCGAGCACTCCGGTGTGGTCACCGAGGTCTCCGCGGACCTCGTGGTGGTCACCACCGACGAGGGCGGCCGCGACACCTACCGCCTGGAGAAGTTCGAGCGCTCCAACCCCGGCAACTGCACCAACCAGAGGGTCATCGTGGACGAGGGCACGCGCGTGGAGGTCGGCTCCGTGCTGGCCGACGGCCCGGCCACCGCCTCCGGCGAGGTCGCACTGGGCAAGAACCTCCTGGTCGCCTACATGTCCTGGGAGGGTCTGAACTACGAGGACGCGATCATCCTGTCGCGCCGCGTGGTGGAGGACGACGTCCTGACCTCCATCCACATCGAGGAGTACGAGGTCGACGCCCGCGAGACGAAGCTCGGCGAGGAGGAGATCACCCGGGACATCCCCAACGTCTCCGAGGAGTCCCTGGCCGATCTCGACGAGCGCGGCATCATCCGCATCGGCGCCGAGGTCCAGGCGGGCGACGTGCTGGTCGGCAAGGTCACCCCGAAGGGGGAGACGGAGCTGACCTCGGAGGAGCGCCTCCTGCGCGCCATCTTCGGTGAGAAGGCGCGCGAGGTGCGCGACACCTCCCTGCGGGTCCCCCACGGGGAGGAGGGCATCGTCATCGGCGTGCGCGAGTTCAACGACGACGAGGACGACCTCAACCCCGGTGTCCGCCAGACCGTGCGTGTCTACGTCGCCCAGCGACGCAAGATCACGGTGGGCGACAAGATGGCGGGACGCCACGGGAACAAGGGTGTCGTCTCCAAGATCCTGCCCCAGGAGGACATGCCCTTCCTGGCGGATGGCACCCCCGTGGACATCATCCTCAACCCCCTGGGCGTGCCCGGGCGCATGAACGTCGGCCAGGTGCTGGAGTACCACCTCGGATGGCTTGCCCACCAGGGCTGGGATGCCACCAAGGCCCGCGAGGCCGGCGAGGACTGGGCAACGGTCCTGCCCGAGGAGGGCGTGGTGGTGGACCCGGAGACCCTGGTCGCCACCCCCGTCTTCGACGGCATGGACGCCGAGGAACTGGCCGGGCTGCTGCGCAACATCCGCCCGAACCGCGACGGTGACACCCTCACTGACGACACCGGCAAGGCGCGCCTCTTCGACGGTCGCTCCGGGGAACCCTTCCCCTACCCGATCGCCGTGGGCTACGCCTACATGCTCAAGCTGCACCACCTGGTCGACGACAAGATCCACGCCCGCTCCACGGGCCCCTACTCGATGATCACGCAGCAGCCCCTGGGCGGCAAGGCCCAGTTCGGTGGCCAGCGTTTCGGCGAGATGGAGGTCTGGGCACTGGAGGCCTACGGCGCTGCCTTTGCGCTCCAGGAACTGCTCACGATCAAGTCCGATGACACGACGGGCCGGGTCAAGGTCTACGAGGCGATCGTCAAGGGCGAGGACATCCCCGAGCCCGGGATCCCCGAGTCCCTGCGCGTCCTCATCCAGGAGATGCGGTCGCTGTGCCTGAACGTCGAGGCCCTCGACGCCGCAGGCAACACGATCGACCTGCGTGACGACGACGAGGAGTTCGACGCCCGGGAGGACCTGGGCATCACCCTCGACGCCCGTCCCAACGCGGCCTCCTCCATCGACGCACTCTGAGTCGGTTCCGCGAGGGACCACCCCGGTCGCCCTCGTCCCCCCTGGGGACCTGAGCGGCGGGTGGTCCCCGCGGGGAACCCGCCCCGCTCCAGCGGCGGCGTGGGCAGACCTCATTCGCTGGAACCGGTGTTACTACATCAAGGAGTCAAACCTTGCTCGACGCCAAGACGTTCGACAGCCTCCAGATCACCCTCGCGACGAACGACGACATCGCCGCGTGGTCCTGGGGCGAGGTGAAGAAGCCCGAGACCATCAACTACCGCACCCTCAAGCCTGAGCGTGACGGTCTCTTCGGTGAGCAGATCTTCGGGCCCACACGCGACTGGGAGTGCGCGTGCGGCAAGTACAAGCGTGTCCGCTACAAGGGCATCGTGTGCGAGAAGTGCGGGGTCGAGGTCACCCGCTCCAAGGTGCGCCGTGAGCGCATGGGGCACATCGACCTGGCCGCCCCCGTCACCCACATCTGGTACTTCAAGGGCGTGCCCTCGCGCCTGGGGTACCTGCTGAACCTGGCCCCGAAGGACCTGGAGAAGGTCATCTACTTCGCGGCCTACATGATCACCGAGGTCGACGAGAAGGGTCGCGCCGAGGACCTGGCCGACCTGCGCGGGGAGCTGGAGGTGGACAAGGGTCACCTGGAGAACCAGCGCGACACCGCCATCAATGCCCGTGCCGAGCGCCTGGAACAGACCCTGGCGCAGATGGAGGCCGAGGGAGCGAAGGCCTCCGAGCGCGAGAAGGAGCGCAAGGCCGGCGAGCGCGAGATGGGCCAGATCCGTCGCCGCTTCGATCAGGACCTGGACGGCCTGGAGGCCGTGTGGGACCGCTTCAAGGACCTCAAGGTCGGAGATCTCGAGGGCGACGAGCGGCTCTACCGCCACATGATGTTGCGCTACGGGACCTACTTCAAGGGCGACATGGGGGCTGCGGCCATCCAGAAGCGCCTGCAGACCTTCGACCTGGAGGCCGAGGTCGTCTCGCTGCGCGAGACCATCGCCACCGGCACCGGTCAGCGCAAGACCCGGGCGCTCAAGCGCCTCAAGGTCGTCAACGCCTTCATCCAGACCGGCAACAAGCCGGAGTCCATGGTGCTGACCAACATTCCGGTCATCCCCCCGGACCTGCGCCCCATGGTGCAGCTGGACGGCGGCCGCTTCGCGACCTCCGACCTCAACGACCTCTACCGTCGCGTGATCAACCGCAACACGCGCCTGAAGAGGCTGCTGGAGCTGGGTGCTCCCGAGATCATCGTCAACAACGAGAAGCGCATGCTCCAGGAGTCGGTCGACGCGCTCTTCGACAACGGTCGACGAGGGCGACCCGTGGCCGGCCCCGGCAACCGCCCCCTGAAGTCGATCTCCGACATGCTCAAGGGCAAGCAGGGACGTTTCCGTCAGAACCTGCTGGGCAAGCGCGTGGACTACTCCGGTCGTTCCGTGATCGTCGTGGGTCCCCAGCTGAAGATGCACCAGTGCGGTCTGCCCAAGCAGATGGCCCTGGAGCTCTTCAAGCCCTTCGTCATGAAGCGCCTGGTGGAGAAGAACTTCGCGCAGAACGTCAAGGCCGCCAAGCGCAAGGTCGAGCGTCAGCGCCCCGAGGTGTGGGACGTCCTGGACGAGGTCATCCGCGAGCACCCCGTGCTGCTCAACCGCGCCCCGACCCTGCACCGCCTGGGCATCCAGGCCTTTGAGCCCCAGCTCATCGAGGGCAAGGCCATCCAGCTGCACCCCTTGGCCTGTGGTGCCTTCAACGCCGACTTCGACGGTGATCAGATGGCAGTCCACCTGCCCCTGGGAACCGAGGCGCAGGCCGAGGCGCGCATCCTCATGCTGTCCACCAACAACATCCTCAAGCCCTCCGACGGTCGCCCGGTCGCCATGCCCACCCAGGACATGGTCATCGGTCTGTTCCACCTGACCTCGGAGCCCAATGCGACCCTGCCGGTGGAGCACGCCGAGGACGGCACCGAGATCGTCCCGACGTACGCCACCGTGTCCGAGGCGCGCATGGCCTTCGATGCCGGCGACCTGGACCTCAACGCCAAGGCGCGGATCCGCTTCACCGACATCGTGCCCCCCGAGGGCTGGGAGGCTCCCGAGGGCTGGGAGCAGGGTGACGACATCATCCTGGAGACCTCCCTGGGTCGTGCGATCTTCAACGAGGCGCTGCCCGTGTCCTACCCCTACGTCAACTCCGTGGTGGGCAAGAAGCAGCTGGGCAACATCGTCAACACCCTGACCGACATGTACCCCAACGTGCTGGTCGCGGAGTCCCTGGATGCCCTCAAGGCAGCCGGCTTCTACTGGTCGACCTGGTCGGGCATCACCATTGCGTTCTCCGACATCCAGGCTGCCCCGAACAAGAAGGCGATCCTCGCCCAGTACGAGGCCCAGGCCGCCAAGGTCCAGGACTCCTACGACATCGGCCTGATCTCGGACGAGGACCGGTACAAGGAACTCGTCGACCTGTGGATGGAGTGCACGGGCAAGGTCGCGGAGGACATGCGCGCCAACTTCGATGCCCGCAACACCGTCTACCGGATGGTGAACTCGGGGGCCCGAGGCAACTGGAGCCAGATCCAGCAGATCGCAGGCATGCGTGGCCTGGTGTCGGACCCGAAGCAGAAGCTCATCGAGTCCCCCATCAAGGCCAACTACCGTGAAGGTCTGACGGTTCTGGAGTACTTCATCGCCACCCACGGTGCCCGCAAGGGCCTGGCGGACACGGCGCTGCGTACCGCGGAGTCGGGCTACCTGACCCGCCGCCTCGTCGACGTCTCCCAGGACGTCATCGTCCGCGAGGAGGACTGCGGTACCCGTCAGGGCGTGCGCATCCCGATCGCGCACAAGGACGCCGAGGGCAACTGGGTGGCCCTGGAGTCGGTGGAGACCACCGCCTACGCCCGGACCCTGGCCCGCGACGCGGTGGGGGAGGACGGCTCCGTCGTCCTGCCCGCAGGCGCGGCGCTGGGCGACCCCGAACTCGCCCAGCTGGCTGCCGCCGGTGTGGAGGAGATCGTGGCCCGCTCGGTGCTCACCTGTGAGTCCGCGGTGGGGACCTGCGCGATGTGCTACGGCCGCTCGCTGGCCACCAACAAGACGGTGGACATCGGCGAGGCCGTGGGCATCATCGCCGCACAGTCCATCGGCGAGCCCGGCACGCAGCTGACGATGCGTACCTTCCACACCGGTGGTGCGGCGTCGGCCTCCGACATCACGCAGGGCCTGCCCCGCGTGCAGGAGCTCTTCGAGGCGCGCACGCCGAAGGCTGAGGCGAAGATGAACGAGGCCGCCGGCCGCGTCCACATCGACGACGAGGATCCCTCCGCACGCCGCATCGTCATCACCCGTGACGACGGCAAGGAGGACCTGGTCATCGAGGTCTCGCGCCGCCAGGAGCTGGAGGTCAAGGAGGGCGACCACGTCGAGGCCGGTACTGCCCTGACGAAGGGACGCCTGGACCCGAAGGAGGTGCTGCGCATCCGCGGTCGCAACGCCGCCCAGAAGCAGCTGGTCGACGAGGTGCAGGAGGTCTACCGCTCCCAGGGCGTGGACATCCACTCCAAGCACATCGAGGTCATCGTGCGTCAGATGCTGCGCAAGGTCACCATCCTGGAGCCCGGCGACACGACCTTCATGCCCGGAGAGCTGGTGGACCGCATGGCCTACCTGGGTCAGAACCGCAAGGTCGCCGCCGAGGGTGGGCAGCCTGCATCGGGTCGTCAGATGCTCATGGGCATCACCAAGGCGTCCCTGGCCACGGACTCGTGGCTGTCGGCGGCCTCCTTCCAGGAGACCACCAAGGTGCTGACCGAGGCCGCGATGAACGGCAAGAAGGACCCGCTGGTCGGGCTCAAGGAGAACGTCATGCTGGGCAAGCTCATCCCGGCCGGCACGGGGCTTGCACGCTACAACCGCGTGCACGTCGAGCCGACCGCGGAGGCACTGGCAAACTCCAACTACTCCGAGTCGGACTTCCAGGACGGGCAGGTGTCGGAGGACTTCCTGCACTCCCTGGAGAACATCGACTTCGGGATGCCCTTCCAGGAGTAGCCCCTTCCGAAGTCCGTCCCCTTTCTCGCCGAAGTCCGTCCTGTTTCGGCGCGAAGTCCGTCCTGGCAGCGCCCTCGGGTGCGCAGTTGGGCGAGTGCGTGGGCCGTCGGGTGCGGGGTGTCGGACCGGACAGTGAGAATGCGGTGTGGGGGCCCGGGCCTGCCGGCCACCCGGCCCCCACACCGCCTTACGGCCGTTGTCCCCCCAC
>JAKECL010000443.1 GCA_030460725.1 Propionibacterium sp. | reverse complement strand
ACTCCGTGCGCGCGAAGGCACTGGTCATCAGCCCCAGGGCGACACCCACCACGGCATCCAGCGCGGCGATGACCAGGACCCAGACAGGAGAACCAACGGTCTCCACGCCCAGGAACCAGTAGGCCACGGCGGCCAGGACCAGGCCCTGCACGAGGGCGGCGAGTGCGAAGGCGCTCGCATAGCCCGCCAGGAGGTCCGCCCGGTGGATCGGCGTGGTCCACAGCCGCTCCAGGGTTCCCGAGGCACGCTCGCGCTGCATGGCCACCGACGTCACCAGGAACATGACGAGCATGGGCAGGATCCCGAGCAGGGTGAGTGCGGTCCGGGGGAAGACCTCCTGTCCGGAGGGCGGCGTCGGGACGTCGGGGTAGACGAAGTAGAGCAGCACGAGCAGGCCCGTGGGCACGCCGAGGATCAGTCCGATGGTGCGCGGGTCGGCAGCGAGCTGACGCAGGACGCGCACGGTGGTGGCGGACCAGGTGCGGGGGTTCATCGCTCGTCGTCCTCCTCGGGAAGTGACGGTCCGACGGGGTCCGCGGTGTCCCGGGAGTCCGCATGTCGACCGCGGCCCGGCGCGTCCCCGCGGTCGCCTGTCGTCGCAGGGTCCGCTGTGGTCGCAGGGCCCGTCGTCCCTCCGGGGTCCGCCACACCGTCGCGCACGAGGGCGAGGAACGCCTGGTCGGGGGTGTCGGTACCCGTGCGGGCGAGGAGTTCCTCCGGTGTCCACAGACCCAGGAGCCTCCCGTCGCGCATGAGCGCCAGCAGGTCGCACCGGGTGGCCTCGTCCATGACATGGCTGGAGACGACGAGGGTGTGGCCTGCGGTGGCGAGGGCACGGAAGCGTTCCCACAGCTCCTCGCGGGTCACGGGATCCAGTCCCACGGTCGGTTCGTCGAGGACGAGCATCTCAGGGTCACCGACCATCGCGTAGGCCAGGGAGACGCGTCCGGCCTGACCTCCTGAGAGGGACGACACGGTGCGCCCGTTGAGCCCGTCCAGGCCGACCGCCGCAATGGCCTCCGGGGTCGCACCCGGAGGCGCGCCCTGGAGGGAGGCGAAGTAGGCGATGTTGTCGCGCACGGAGAGGTCGGAGTACACGGCGGCCTGTTGGGTCACGTAGCCGATGTGGCCGCGCAGGCGGGTGCCGCCAGCTGGCCGTCCCAGGACCCGGACCTCGTCCGAGTCGATGCGCTGCACCCCGACGATGGTGCGCATCAGGGTGGTCTTCCCACAGCCTGAGGGCCCCAGCAGGCCGAGGACCGCCCCACGGGGGACGGACAGCGTGAGGTCGTGGAGCACCGGGGTGCGTCCCCTCGAGACGTCGAGGTGGGTCACCTCCAGGGCCGGCCCGGCGCCGTCGGTGCGGTCAGCGCGGGAACCGATGTCATCACCTGATGATTTCATCATGTGATGACACTCACCCCTCCCCTGGTCCCGGGGCCAGGACTTCCGCACAGCACCGTGCCGACTCCCGGGAGGGCCACGCTCGGGCAGAGGGGACCGCACCCGCGGCGGACACTGGGCCCCCGTGCCCGGGAACGGGCCCGTCTGCACACCACGCCGTCGCCGGGCCGTCGGCAGCAGAGACCGGCCGACCGCTCTCTCCCGCTGGCTCAGCTCTCGCCGGGGGCGAAGGCCTGCACCGAGATGATCGACGTGTCGGGGTCCGCGCAGGCGGTGTAGTCACTGGTGCGGACGAAGATCGCCTCGGTCTGGTCGGGTGGGTAGACGCGCAGGCCGTCAGCCTGGGTCGGGGAGCAGGCTGAGGCGTCGAAGTTGCCGACATTGACGATGCGCAGCGCCGAGTGGGCCGCGCCGCCAGGTTCGAGGGTGACCGTGCGCGCGGGGTCCTCACCCTCACGCCCGGCGGACGCTCCCAGCTGTGTCCCGTTGTCGTCCCCGACGAAGGAGACCCCCGGGTACCCGGTCAGGGTGCAGGTCTCGGTGCCGGTGTTCCTCAGGACCAGGTACGGGTACATGCTTCCCGCACCCCCGCCGCTGCCAGGGGTCAGGGAGGCCTCCAGGTCCGCGGAGGTGCAGGGAGTCGTGGCACCCGTCCCCGTCGAGGGAGCGGCGGACTGGTCCGAGGGAGCCTGCGCCGTGGAACTGCTCGGGGTGGACGAGGTCGCCGTGGGACCCGACTGTGCGCTGCCCGACCGTGCACCACCCGACGCCCCGGGGTCCGACTGCGCGCCC
>JAKECL010000022.1 GCA_030460725.1 Propionibacterium sp. | reverse complement strand
GCCCGGGGCGATCCCCTGGACCACGACCCGCTCCGGCCGTCCGACCCAGGTGCCCGACCCAGGTGCCCGACTCGGGTGCACGACCCAGGTGCCCGACTCGGGTGCACGACCCAGGTGCTCGACTCCGGTGCCCCACGGTGGTGCCGGGTCCGGTGCCGGGTCCCAGGCCCGGTGTCGGCCTTTGACCGCCATGCCGGCACGCGTAGACTCGTGCGCGCCTCCGCCCGTCTCGCGGATGGCACCGACGAAAGGAATATCAGTGCTGCGCACCCACAACATCGCGAGCCTGGGCACCGACATGGTGGGCCAGACCGTGACGCTGGCAGGCTGGGTCGACCGACGACGTGACCACGGTGGCGTCGCCTTCGTGGACCTGCGTGACGCCACGGGCATCGTCCAGGTGGTCGTCCGCGACGAGTCCGTCGCCCACGAACTCCGTGCCGAGTACGTCCTGCAGGTCACCGGCGAAGTCAGCGCCCGCCCCGAGGGCAATGAGAACCCGAACCTCGCCACCGGCGCCATCGAGGTCATGGGTGACGACATCGAGATCCTCAACACCGCCGCGCCCCTTCCCTTCCAGGTCTCGGCCAATGCCGAGGACGGGGGCAATGTCGGGGAGGAGACGCGTCTGAAGTACCGCTACCTCGACCTGCGTCGCGAACCCGAGCAGCACGCCCTGCGCCTGCGTTCCCAGGTCTCGCGCGTGGCCCGCGACGCCCTCTACGACCACGACTTCGTCGAGATCGAGACCCCGACACTGACACGCTCCACCCCGGAGGGGGCGCGTGACTTCCTGGTGCCGGCCCGTCTGTCACCCGGATGCTGGTACGCACTGCCCCAGTCCCCCCAGCTCTTCAAGCAGCTGCTCATGGTGGCCGGTATGGAGCGCTACTTCCAGATCGCGCGCTGCTACCGCGACGAGGACTTCCGTGCCGACCGCCAGCCCGAGTTCACCCAGCTCGACATCGAGATGAGTTTCGTCGAGCAGGACGACGTGATCGCGGTGGCCGAGGACGTGCTGCGGCGCGTGTGGGCGCTCATCGGTCACGACCTGTCCACGCCGATCCCACGCATGACCTTCAAGGATGCGATGGCGCGCTTCGGTTCCGACAAGCCCGACCTGCGCTTCGGCCAGGAGCTGGTCGACCTCACCGCCTACTTCCAGGACACGACGTTCCGGGTCTTCAAGGCTCCCTATGTCGGGGCCGTGGTCATGCCCGGAGGCGGCTCACAGCCCCGCCGCACCTTCGACAAGTGGCAGGAGTGGGCCCGGGCGCGCGGCGCGAAGGGCCTGGCCTACGTCACCGTCGGCGAGGGCGGCACCCTGGGCGGCCCCGTCGCCAAGAACATCACCGAGGCCGAGCGCGACGGCCTGGCCTCCGCCACAGGCGCCCAGCCCGGCGACTGCATCTTCTTCGGTGCAGGCGCCCCGGACCGCACACGCGAGTTGCTGGGCGCTGCGCGTCTGGAGATCGGGCGTCGCTGCGAGCTCATCGATCCCGACGCCTGGGCCTTCACCTGGGTGGTCGACGCTCCGCTGTTCAAGCCCTCGGGTGAGGCAGTGGCCGAAGGAGACGTGGCCCTGGGCCACTCGAAGTGGACGGCGGTCCACCACGCCTTCACCTCGCCCAAGCCCGAATGCCTGGACACCTTCGACACGGACCCGGGATCGGCCCTGGCCTATGCCTACGACATCGTGTGCAACGGGAACGAGATCGGCGGTGGCTCCATCCGTATCCACCGCCGCGACGTGCAGGAGCGGGTCTTCCAGGTCATGGGGATCGGGGAGGAGGAAGCCCAGGAGAAGTTCGGGTTCCTCCTCGACGCCTTCAAGTTCGGCGCCCCGCCCCACGGGGGGATCGCCTTCGGGTGGGACCGGATCGTGGCGCTGTTGACCAAGGCGGAGTCGATCCGCGACGTCATCGCCTTCCCCAAGTCGGGTGGCGGCTACGACCCGCTCACGGAGGCTCCCGCACCCATCACACCCGCCCAACGCAAGGAGGCAGGCGTGGACGCCGTCCCGCGCAGGCGCGGTGAGGAGTCGGAGGGCGAGGGCGAGGAGGCCGATCGCTCCACGGTGGCCGACACGGCCCGGCCCGGAACCCACTGAGGGAACCACGCCGGGGGCGACATTCCCCCTGGAGGCCCGGGTGTACGGGGAGACCCACGCACCCGGGCCGCCCTCGTCGGGCCGCGCACTGAGCGTGTCCCCACACCCCGCCAGCCTGCCCTCGCACCCAGCCCCGAGCGTCACCAGGAGTCGACCATGCCACTTCCCGAGTACCTGCACCCTGCTCCCTGCGGGGCGCCTGATACCTCCATGACACTCAGCGGTGACCACTGGCGCATCCAGGTCCTCACCGAACGCCTCATCCGCCTGGAGTGGTCCCCCTCGGGCACCTTCGAGGACCGGCCGACGCAGATGGTCGCCGACCGCGGCTTCACGCCCGTGGAGGCCCGGCTCACGCGCACCCCGCGCCCCGGAGGCGAGGACGTCCTGGTGCGCACCCCGCACCTGACGCTGAGCTACGACGGTGAGGTCTTCTCCACCCACGGCCTCTCCGCCTCGGTGGTGCAGGGTGCGGAATGGGGCGGGACGTGGCGGTGGGGCCTGGACGACTCACTGGAGGACATCCACTTCCGCAACCTCGGGGGCACCGCCCGCACCCTGGACGGGGTCGACGGGCGCTGTGCGCTGGAGCCGGGGGTGATGGACGGACGTGGTGTCACCGCACTGGCCGATCCCAGCCCCGCCCTCACCCGCTCGGGGTGGGTCGAGCCGCGGGAGGAGGGGGCCCTGGACCTCTACCTCTTCGCCCACGGGCGCGACTTCCGTGGTGCGATCGCCGACTTCTACCGCCTCACCGGCCCCCAGCCCGTCATCCCGCGTTTCGCGCTGGGCAACTGGTGGAGTCGCTACCACCGCTACAGCGAGGCGGAGTACCGCGCGCTGTTGGACACCTTCACCGAGCACCACGTGCCCCTGTCCGTGGCGGTCCTCGACATGGACTGGCACCTGGTGGACCTGCCGGAGGAGTTCGGGTCGGGATGGACAGGGTTCACGTGGAACTCCGAACTCTTCCCCGATCCCGCCGGCTTCGCCACCTTCCTCCACGAGCGCGGCCTGGCACTGACCCTGAACCTGCACCCGGCCGAGGGGGTGCGGGCCTTCGAGGAGGCCTACACCCGCATGGCCGAGCGTCTGGGCATCGACCCCGCCTCCGGGGACCCCGTGGTCTTCGACCCCTCCGACCCCGAGGGGATGGCCGCCTACCTGGAGGAGGTCATCGCGCCCCTGGAGGACCAGGGGGTGGACTTCTGGTGGATCGACTGGCAGCAGGGGTCCCACACACGTGTGCCGGGCCTGGACCCGCTGTGGATCCTCAACCACCTCCACGTCCTGGACTCCGCGCGTCGCCACGACGGTCGGGGGCTCACCCTTTCGCGCTATGCCGGTCCCGGCTCGCACCGCTATCCCGTGGGCTTCTCCGGGGACACCGTGGTGTCCTGGGCGTCCCTGGCCTTCCAACCGGAGTTCACCGCCACCGCCTCCAACATCGGCTACGGGTGGTGGAGTCACGACATCGGCGGACACATGGACGGGGTGCGTGACGGGGAACTGCAGACACGATGGGTCCAGCTGGGTGTCTTCAGCCCCGTCCTGCGCCTGCACTCCACGAACAACGCCTTCGGCTCCAAGGAACCCTGGCGCTTCGCTCCCCGCGAGTGCGCCGTCCAGGAGTCCTTCCTGCGGCTGCGACACCGCCTGGTGCCCTACCTGCACTCCGAGCAGCTGTGGGGTCATGAGGCCCTCCAGCCGCTGGTCCAGCCCATGTACTGGGAGGACCCGGACTCCCGGGGAGCATGGGAGGTGCCCAACCAGTTCATGTTCGGACGCAGCCTGCTGGTGGCACCGGTCACCACACAGGCCTCCCGCGTCACCGACATGGCTGAGGTGCCTGTCTGGTTGCCGCAGGGCACGTGGGTTGACCTGTTCAGTGGGCTGACCTACGAGGGCGGGCGGCGGATCACCATGCACCGCAGGCTCGAGTCCCTTCCGGTGCTCGCCCGCCCCGGTACCGTCCTGCCGCTGGCCGGGGTGGACGAGGACGACCCCGCACTGGACACCACTGCAGCACCGCAGGCGCTGGAGATTCTCGTGGTGGCCGGGGCCGACGGCTTCCACGACCTGGTCGAGGATGACGGCAGGAGCGACGGCACCCGGGCGACGACGCGTCTGAGCTGGGACGACGCCCACGGGGTGCTGCACATCCATCCCGTCTCGGGGGATGCGTCCCAGGTTCCGCGCACGCGCCGTGTCCGTGTGCGCGTCCTGGGCGCCGCAGTGGCGGGGACGGAGCCAGGGAGCGGCCCCTGGGCGAGTGGTGGAGCCCGGTCCGTGGGGCTGTCCCGGGTCGATCCGGCCACCGGTGCGGTGCTCGGTGAGGTGGTCGAGGTCGACTCCGCCACCGGCATCGTGGTCGAGACCGGGGTGGTGGGGGACCTCGCAGGACGGGAGGAGCTGGAGGCCCGTGCGCGTGACCTCCTGGAGCGCGCCAGCTGCGGGTTGAACCTCAAGGTCGCCCTCATGGAGGACATCGCCTCCGGATCCGCGGCCCGGGCACTGTCCGGCCTCCATGCACGCCCGGCCCCCGAGGAGCTGCGGTCCGCCCTCGTGGAACTGCTCGCGGCGCGGCGCTGGTGAAGGAGGGAGCGCGCCCGCTCGCCCGCGGTGTGGGGCGGTGCCGACGTGCCCGCTGAGGTCCGGCGCGCCGGGCGGGGGAGTCGCCCCGTAGAATCTGGCCAACAGGAGGGGGATGCCATGTGGGAGTCGTACTGGGATGATCCGTGGGTGCTGGCGGAGTGGCCACTGCTGCGCAGGAGACGTCTGTCCGGTTCCGACGTGCGCGTGAGGACCACGGGGGACGGCATTGCGGTGCGCATCCCCGCCGACGGTTTCGAGTCCGTCCTGGTCGCGGGGAGCGAGGTGGCCGAGTCCGTCGAGGAGCTGACCGCCGGTTCCGACCGGGTCCTGGTGATGGGTGAGGTCGCCCCCCAGGTGCGCGAGGCGTTGGAGGCCCGGGGCCTGGAGGAACGGCGTCAGTGGGACTGGTACTCGGTGGACCAGGACTGCGATCCCACGGACACGACGGTGGAGCTCCTGGAGGACCCGGGGGAGGTCCAGGCGCTCCTGCTCGGCTCCTACCCCCTGGCCGACCGCCGCACCAGCACCAATGGACGATGGTGGGGCATCCACCGTGACGCCATGCTGGTGGCTGCCGGTGCTGCCGACACCTGGCGTGGTCACGGTGTGGACGGCACGGTGGACTGGAACTCCCACCTCCGCTCCTTCACCGTCCACCACGACTTCCGGGGGGAGGGCATCGGGATGGCTGTGTTCGCCCAGATGCTCTTCGAGGAGTGGAGGCGCACGGGATGGGTGCAGTGGAGCACGTGGGTGGACTCACCGGAGACCACGGGTCTCATGCGCTCCCTGGGACTGGAGCCCCAGGTTCGCGTCACGAACTTCCGTCCACGGGGCCATGCCTCCTCCCGCACCGGCTACCCGGGGGCGGAGACCGCCTGAGGCGGCGTCCCCACGGCCCACCCGTCGGGGTGGGAGGCGGGCGGCGTGTGCCCGCGGTCGGTGCCACCACCGGGCGTCCGCTCCGCGGGACCGCCTGCATGCGCGGGTGACCTGGGGCACACTGGGTGCATGTCCTACGTCGAGATGCACCCCGTGAATCCACAGGTCCGCTTCGTCAACAAGACGGTCGAGCTCCTGCGAGGAGGTGGCACCGTCGCCCTGCCCACGGACTCCGGCTATGCGATCGCGTGCATGCTGGGCAACAAGGAAGGCATGGACGTCATCCGGCACGTGCGCAGGCTCGACGACAAGCACAACTTCTCCCTGCTGTGCCACTCCTTCGCCCAGCTCGGAGAGCTCGTCATCGTCGACAACTCCGAGTTCCGGACCATCAAGGCGCTGACCCCTGGGCCCTACACCTTCATCCTGCCCGGCACCAAGGAGGTGCCGCGCATGACCCTGAACCGCAAGAAGCACACGGTGGGGGTGCGCATCCCCCGCCACGTCATCACCCAGGCGATCGTCGAGGCACTGGGGGAGCCGCTCCTGTGCTCGACCCTCATCATGCCCGGCGAGACCGAGCCCCTCACCGACGGTCACGAGGTCGACGAACGGATCGGCTCCGAGGTCGACCTGGTCATCGTGGCCCCGGTGGGCGACGTGGAGCCCACCACCGTCATCGACTACACCTCCGGGGCGCCCGTCATCGCCCGCCAGGGCGCGGGGGACACCTCGATCTTCGCCTGAGCTGCCCCCGCTCCCGGACAGTCCTCGGGTCCAGGTGCCTGTGCCCCCGCCTAGGCTGGGGGCATGGACCTCTTCGACGCGCAGGGAGTTGACGACTCAGGTGTGCCGGCCTTCTCGACCGCAGCACCCCTGGCGGTGCGCATGCGGCCCGCCACGCTGGAGGAGGTGCTCGGCCAGGACCACCTGCTGGGGGAGGGGGCGCCGTTGCGCCGACTCCTCGAGCCTGCCCGCCAAGGGGCTCCCGTCGTGTCATCGGTGGTCCTGTGGGGGCCCCCGGGGACCGGCAAGACGACGCTCGCCTATCTCGTTGCACGTGCCTCCGGGCGTCACTTCGAGGAGCTCTCCGCCGTCTCCGCCGGGGTCAAGGACATCCGGGAGGTGGTGGCCTCGGCCAAACGTCGCACCGCTGCCAGCGGGGAGGACACCATCCTCTTCGTCGACGAGGTCCACCGTTTCTCCAAGTCCCAGCAGGACGCGCTGTTGCCTGCGGTGGAGAACCGGTGGGTGACGCTGGTGGCCGCCACCACCGAGAATCCGTCGTTCTCCGTGATCTCCCCCCTCCTCTCCCGTTCCCTCCTGCTCACGCTCCACCCCCTGGGCGAGGACGCCATTCGCGCGCTCCTCGCCCGGGCACTCACCGACGAGCGGGGGTTGGGGGGCAGGCTGACGCTGGGGGAGGACGCCACCTCCGCCCTGGTCCATGTCGCAGGTTCCGATGCCCGTCGCTCCCTCACACTCCTGGAGGCCGCGGCCGGGGCCGCCACCGACGCCGACCGCCATGCGATCACGGTGGAGGACGTGGAGGCGGCCGCCAACCAGGCTCTCGTGCGCTGGGACCAGGACCAGCACTACGACGTGACCTCCGCCTTCATCAAGTCCATGAGGGGCTCAGATGTGGACGCCTCCATCCACTACCTCGCCCGTATGATCGAGGCGGGGGAGGACCCCCGCTTCATCGCCCGACGCATCATGATCTGCGCGGCGGAGGACGTGGGGATGGCAGCGCCAGAGGTCCTGCCCCTCACCGTGGCCGCAGCCCAGGCCGTCGCCCTCGTCGGCATGCCCGAGGCCCAGCTCATCCTCTCGGAGGCCGTCATCGCGGTGGCCACCGCTGCCAAGTCGAATGCCGCGACCACCGCGATCTTCTCCGCCCTCTCAGACCTGCGGGCAGGCAAGGGGGGACCCGTTCCCCCACACCTGCGCGATGCGCACTACGCGGGGGCGCAGGGCCTGGGACACGGGCAGGGATACGTCTACGCCCACGACGCCCCCCACTCCGTGGCGGCGCAGCAGTACCTGCCCGACGACCTCGCGGGCACCCGCTACTACGAGCCGACGATGAACGGTTCTGAGGCGATGATCACGAAGCGTCTGGCCAGGATCCGGGAGCTGCTGGAGATGCGGTAGCATGTCAGGGCTGTCCGCCACCGTGCGGACGACCACCTGGGGTCTTGGCCGAAGGACACACGTCCGGGAGTGGACCCCATGCCCCGTTCGCCGATCGAGGGCATGACACAAGAGACAGGAAAGGCCACCACATGGCACAGAACCGTTCCCGCAAGCAGGTGCGCGAGTCGCGCGCCCTGGGCATCGCCCTGACCCCCAAGGCCGTGCGCTACTTCGAGAAGCGCCCCTACGGTCCCGGTGAGCACGGGCGCTCGCGTCGCCGTCAGGACTCCGACTACGCCGTGCGTCTGAAGGAGAAGCAGCGTCTGCGCGCCCAGTACGGGATCCGTGAGGCCCAGATGCAGCGCGTCTTCGAGGACGCCCGCCGCATCGCCGGTCTGACGGGCGAGAACCTGGTCGAGCTCCTCGAGATGCGCGTGGATGCCCTGGTGCTGCGCGCCGGGTTCGCCCGCACCATCCAGCAGGCCCGCCAGTTCGTCGTCCACCGTCACGTCCTGGTCGACGGCCGGATCGTGGACCGCCCCTCCTACCGTGTGCGCCCCGGCCAGACCCTCCAGGTCAAGCCGAAGTCGCAGACACGGGTGCCCTTCGAGGTCGCTGCCGCAGGCATCCACCGCGATGTGCTTCCCGCCGTCCCGGACTACCTGGACGTCAACCTTGAGCACCTCAAGGCCACCCTCGTGCGTCGCCCCAAGCGTGCCGAGGTCCCGGTGACCTGCGACGTGCAGATGGTCGTCGAGTACTACTCGCGCTGACCTCCACCGGACGCCGGGCCCCGGGAGCACCATGCTCCCGGGGTCCGTCCGGTACCCGGGGGGATCCGGCCCCCATCGTCTCCTTCCACACCACGAGGACACATGCGCACCTCTGAGATCCGCACCCGCTGGCTCGACTACTTCCGGTCGAAGGACCACGTCATCCGTCCCTCGGTCCCGTTGATCTCCCCCGACCCCTCGATCCTCTTCACGATCGCAGGAATGGTCCCCTTCATCCCCTACATCACCGGGGTGGAGCCCGCTCCGTGGCCCAGGGTCGCCTCCGTGCAGAAGTGCATCCGCACCAATGACATCGACAATGTCGGGCGCACCACCCGCCACGGTACGTTCTTCCAGATGAACGGCAACTTCTCCTTCGGGGACTACTTCAAGGAGGGGGCCATCGACTTCGCGTGGGACCTCCTGACCGGGGACACGCAGGAGGGGAAGTACGGTCTGGACGGTGACCGCATGTGGGTCACCCTGTGGGAGCACGACGAGGAAGCCCTGGACGTCCTCACCCGCAAGATCGGCATGGATCCTGCGCACATCGTGCGTCTGCCGCGCGAGGAGAACTTCTGGGACACCGGCCAGCCCGGGCCCGCCGGATCCTGCTGTGAGTGGCACTTCGACCGGGGTCCTGCCTACGGACCCGAGGCCGAGGGGGGCACCGTGGACCCCGGAGGCGACCGCTACCTGGAACTGTGGAACCTGGTCTTCGACCAGTACATGCGCGGAGAGGGCGAGGGCAAGGACTACCCCCTGCTCGGTGAACTCGACCAGAAGGCGATCGACACCGGTGCGGGCCTGGAGCGTCTGGCCTTCGTCCTCCAGGACAAGGCGAACATGTTCGAGATCGACGAGGTCTACCCCGTCATCGAGGCCGTCCAGGAGATGTCGGGGCGCCGGTACGGAGCAACCGAGCAGGACGACATCCGCATGCGCATCGTGGCCGACCACGTGCGCTCATCCATGATGTTGATCGCCGACGGCGTGCGTCCGGGCAACGACGGACGCGGCTACGTCCTGCGTCGACTCATGCGCCGCGCCATCCGCTCCATGCGTCTGCTGGGAGTGGACGCACCCTCCATCCCCACGCTGTTCCCGGTCTCCCGGGATGCCATGTCGCCCTCCTACCCCGAGCTGGTGACGGCGTGGGACACGATCTCCGACGTCGCCTACGGCGAGGAGGACGCCTTCCGACGCACCCTGACAGCGGGCACCACCATCCTCGACACGGCAGTTGCACACGCCAAGGAGACGGGTGGCCCACAGCTGATCTCGGGCGCCCAGGCCTTCGCCCTGCACGACACCTACGGCTTCCCCATCGACCTCACCCTGGAGATGGCCGCCGAACAGGGTGTCCAGGTGGATGAGCAGGGGTTCCGCACCCTCATGGAGGAACAGAAGGAACGCGCTCGCGCGGACTCACGCGCCAAGAAGACCGGCCATGTCGACGTCCGTGTCTTCCACGACATGGAGCGCCGGATGGGGGGCGGCTCGCGTTTCCTGGGCTACACGGAGACCTCCGCGGAGGCCCAGGTGGAGGGCCTGCTGGTTGGGGGCGAAGC
The DNA here is from genome assembly GCA_030460725.1 of Propionibacterium sp. Lineage (GTDB taxonomy): Bacteria > Actinomycetota > Actinomycetes > Actinomycetales > Actinomycetaceae > Pauljensenia. Next base: position 1,160 of record JAKECL010000022.1, on the reverse strand, counting down.
CGTCCCGGCAGCCACCGCCCCCGCCGAGGTGGAGGTCATCCTGGACCAGACACCGTTCTACGCGGAGATGGGTGGTCAGTTGGCCGACCACGGGACGATCCGCACCGCGGACGGCGCCGTGGTCGAGGTCCACGACGTGCAGGCTCCGGTGCGTGGACTCTCCGTGCACCGCGGCACCCTCACCGAGGGCACGCTCACGGTGGGCGCCAAGGCCTGGGCAGAGATCGACCCGGTGCGTCGCACGGCGATCGCACGCGCCCACACGGCCACCCACATGGTCCACAAGGCGCTCCACGAGGTCGTCTCGGAAACCGCCACGCAGGCGGGCTCCGAGAACGCCCCGTCACGCCTGCGGTTCGACTTCCGCCACGGCTCTGCCCTGGCCGCGGACCAGGTGGAGGGCATCGAGGAGCTGGTCAACGCCAAGCTCGCCGAGGACCTGCCCGTCACCTCCGAGGTCATGCCCATCGAGCAGGCCCGCGCCACCGGCGCCATGGCCCTCTTCGGGGAGAAGTACGGCAAGGAGGTGCGCGTGGTGTCCATCGGTGGGGACTGGTCGAAGGAGTTCTGCGCCGGCACCCACATGCCCACCACCGGCACCCTGGGTCGCGTCGCGGTCCTGGGGGAGGCATCCATCGGTTCGGGTGTGCGCCGTATCGACGCCCTGGTGGGCGACGGCGCCTACGACTTCCAGGCCAAGGAACACGCGATCGTCTCCCAGCTGGCGGCCCTGGTGGGTGGACGCCCCCAGGACCTGCCTGACCGGGTGGAGACGATGATGGCGAAGATCCGCACCTTCGAGCGCAACGTCGCAGAGCTGCGCACCAAGATCGCCCTCTCCCGGGCCCAGGAGGTGGCACTGGCAGCACACCTGCACGGGGACACCATGCTGGCCACCTTCGACGTCGGGGAGATCGCCTCCACGGACGCGCTGCGAGAACTCGCCCTGGACGTGCGTCGCCGATTGGGTGACGAGCACGCAACCGTCGTCGCCCTCGTCGGCGTCAACGACGGCAAGCCCGGAGTCGTCGTGGCCACGAATGCAGGAGCCCGGACCCTCGGACTGCGCGCCGGTCAGCTGGTGCGCGCCGCGGCCAAGGCCCTGGGAGGTGGCGGCGGGGGCCGCGACGACGTCGCCCAGGGCGGGGGCACCGACCCCG
>JAKECL010000442.1 GCA_030460725.1 Propionibacterium sp. | reverse complement strand
CGCCGGGTGCGCCCGCGTGTGGTGGTGGGCGGTACACGGGGGGAGATCTGGCGGGAGCTGAACCGTATTCTGGAACTGGGGGAGGACACCGAGGAACCCGATGAGCTCATGCCCTTCCTTCCCCAGGGGCGAGGCGGTCGCTTGTCGTGGTGGCTGTGGTGGGACTGAGCGCGGTGGGACAGATGCCTGAGCGTGGGCGCCCCGGTGCCGGGCGTGCACCGATCACGGACTCACAGCCGAGTCCCGTGCTCCGCCCGATAGTGTGTGGGCATGGCCGTCTATCCGTGGGTGTACCGCAACCTCATCCGTCACACCGACCCGGAGGCCGCCCACCGCCTGGCAGTCGCCGCAATCTCCGTGGCCGGACGTGTCGCGACCGCCCGGGGGCTGCTGCGAGCCACGGTCGGGCACCTGCCCGCCCCCCACTCGGGTGACGTCGGGAGGCGCTCCCCCCACATCGGTACGCGCGTCCTCCCAGGACGCCTGGGTCTGGGGGCAGGGATGGACAAGGACGCGACGGCCGTTCTCGGCATGTCCGCGCTGGGGTTCGCCTTCGTGGAGGTCGGCACCGTCACCCCCAGGCCCCAGCCCGGCAACGAAGCACCGCGCATGTGGAGGCTCATCGAGGACGAGGGCCTGCGCAACCGCATGGGGTTCAACAACCAGGGCGTGGAGGCGATGGTGGAACACCTGCGTGATCTGCGTTCCACACGCCCCGGACGAGGCGTGGTCGTGGGTGCGAACATCGGCAAGAACAAGACCACCCCCGAGGAGGATGCGGCCGAGGACTACCGGGTCTGCGCCCGCGCACTCGTCCCCTGGGTGGACTTCATCGTCGTCAATGTCTCATCGCCCAACACCCCCGGCCTGCGTGATCTGCAGTCGGTGGATCACCTGCGCCCCATCCTGGAGGCTGCGCGGCGTGGTTGCGAGGAAGGGACGGTGCGCCGTATGCCCCTCTTCGTCAAGATCGCCCCGGACCTGGGGGATGCCGAGATCCTCGCCATCGTCGAACTCACCCGCGAACTCGGTCTGGAGGGGGTCGTCGCCACCAACACCACCATCGACCACGACCTGGGTGCCGGAGGGGTGTCGGGTGCCCCCCTGCGCGACCGTGCCCTGGAGGTGGTGAGCCTTGTGGCCCGCCACCTGGGCGAGGACCAGACACTCATCGGCACGGGGGGCGTCGCCGACTGCCAGGACGCCCGACGGATGTTGGAGGCGGGGGCGGATCTGGTGGAGGCCTTCACGGCCTTCGTCCTGGAGGGGCCGACGTGGCCTGGACGGATGAACAGGGAGCTTGCTGCCGACACCTCCCGGTGAGGAGTCCTTCGCGAGGGGATCAGCGCGGCGTCTTCGGTGCCCGACGTCGTCGCACCGCAGGGTCCGCAGATGCGCAGGCCCCGCCACCTCCCCGGGAGGGTCCCGCAGACCTCCTCGCAGAGATGGACTCAGTGACCGCGCGCCCCGACCGGCGGGAACTGGCCACGATCGACCTGCGGGCGGGGAGAACGCCAGCGTCGGGCCATCACCATGCGCGAGTAGACGTAGAACCAGGTGCCGCGGGGGATCTTGTCGCCGGGGAAGCGCTCCTGGATACGCTTGCGCAGGCGGCCCCACACAATGAGGCCCTCGACGACGGAGATCGCGAAGAAACCGTAGAAGACGACGGAGATGACGGTGACCAGCGAGGTCGCGAGCTCAGGAGAGTTCTGGAGGAAGGAGGCACCCACCATGGCGACGAAGAAGAGGAGCATCACGGGAAGGATGAACTCCGAGAACGACCATCGTGCATCGACCCAGTCACGGGCGTACCTGCGCACCCGTCCCTTGTCGCGGATCGGGAGGAAGCGCTCGTCACCGGTGACCAGTGCCTCCTGCTGACGCTGATAGGCGGCGTCGCGTCGGAGCTTCGCCTGCCGCTTGGCCTCCTTGCGGTCGGCAGGCACCAGCGGTCTGCGGCGCGCCGCCTCCGCCTCCCGCCGGGTGGGGGTGGCATGTCCCTTCCCGGTGGCGGCATCGCGGTGGGAGGAGGGCTCCTGGACAGGGCTCTGCGGAGTCTCGGACTTCTTGCGGCTGAACACCCCTACAGGGTAGTGGATACGGCAGGCTCACCCGCGCGCCGGTCCCCCTGCGCCCCTCGGCGGGCAGGTCCGCTGAGCAGAAGGGCCACTAGGGTGGTCGCATGTCGAACGACTC
>JAKECL010000441.1 GCA_030460725.1 Propionibacterium sp. | reverse complement strand
GTGACGAGGGCGTCCCCTGCTGATCCATCGCTGTCTCCTTCTCGCCCGTAGCCGGGGCGGTGGTGTCTGCCCGGGTGTGGCCCGGACGCCGGGTCATTCGCCCCTGAGGGCAGCCACCGCGGCTTCAGCCTGCGCGCGTGCGGCGGCCAGGTCCGGCCCGCACACCGTGACGTGGCCGAGTTTGCGTCCCGGGCGTACGGATTTGCCGTACAGGTGCACGCGGGCATCTGGTGAGGCTGAGAACGCACCGGCCAGGCCAAGGGTCGGGTCGGCGAGTTCGCTGCCCAGGAGGTTGACCATGACGGACCAGGGGGCCCTGGGGGTCGGGTCACCCAGGGGCAGGTCCAGCACGGCCCGCAGGTGCTGCTCGAACTGGCTGGTCACTGCCCCCTCAATCGTCCAGTGCCCGGAGTTGTGGGGACGCATGGCCAACTCGTTGACCAGGACACGCTGGGTGCGTCCCTGTCCGTCGGCACGGGGCTCCTCGACCAGGAACATCTCCACCGCCAGCACGCCGGTGACCCCGAGCTCCCGTGCAATGCGTTCACCGATCTCACGGGCCTGACGGGCGACCTCAGGGTCCAGGCCCGGGGCCGGGGCCTCCACCTCCGCGCAGACCCCGTCGCGCTGGATGGTGCGCGCCACGGGCCAGGAACGCACCTCCCCGGAGGGACGCCTGGCCAGAAGAGCCGCCAGTTCACCGGTGAAGGCCACCTTCTCCTCGGCCAGGAGGGGTGTGCTCCGGGCGAACCAGTCGTGGGCCTCCTCCGCACTGTGCACGACGCGCACCCCGTGTCCGTCGTAGCCGCCCACAGGCGTCTTGACGATGACGGGCCAGCCGACCTCGTCACCGAAGTGCTGCAGGTCCTGCGGGGTGTCCAGGCGCGCCCATCGAGGGCAGGGGATACCCAGGGCACCCAAGCGCTCACGCATGGCCAACTTGTCCTGGGCATACAGGAGCGCCCCGGCCGGGGGGTTCACCGCCAGGTCCGGGGAGAGCGCCGCCAGCACGTCCTGGGGCACATGCTCATGCTCGAAGGTGAGCACGTCAGCCCCTTCGGACAGGCCGCGCACAGCGGACGCGTCGGAGGCCTCCCCGACCGTCGAGTCGACGACGACCTGACCGGTGGAACCATCGTCGGCCTCCACCAGTGCACGCAGGTGGATGCCCAGGGCGATCGCGCTCTCCTGCATCATGCGGGCCAGCTGGCCTCCACCCACCACCGCGACCACCGGGGCCTGCGCAGAGTTCAGCGATGCGGTGCGCGGTGCAGGCTCGTCACCACAGGAAAGGAGGTGTGACCCGGGCCCGGAGGACGCCGGGATCGCGGTTCCGGTAGGGACGGGCATCGGGCTCGCGTCGAGGGGGGCTGTTGGATCAGAAGTTCCACTGTGCTCAACCACGCGCCCAACCTACCGTGCGCGCCGCCCGGCATGCCCGCGGTGCCCATGCGTGAGGTGTCCCTCCTGCACCAGCACCTGCCAGCACCCATGGACCCGCCGCTGGACTCCCCCGGGCATTCCACACCGAGGAGGATCCTCGTCCAGCGGTGTCTCAGACGAGGGGCCGCCCTCGTCGACCCGTGAAGACGAAGGCGCGGTAGCCCACATAGCGCAACACGGTTCCCAGCACGAGGCCCACCACGTTGGCCGACACGTTGTCGGCGAGCACTGAGGTCAGTCCGAGCAGATGGTGGGACACCCACAGGCACACCAGCGGCGGCGCCATCCCCGCGACATTGACGAGGACGAAGCCCGCAAGCTCCCGGGTCGGGGTGTCCGTGGCACGCGCGGAGAAGGTCCACCGTCTGTTGAGCGTCCAGGAGAACAGGGTGGCCACGGTGACGGCCACGACCTTGGCAACCATCACGTGACGCCCCTCGCTGGCGGCGCGCACGGCGTTGAAGACGGCCAGGTCGACCAGCCAGTTCATGCCGCCCACGGTGAGGAACCGCAGAATCTCCGTCACCCGCACGCGTCGTGCCGGGGAGAGGTCACGCAACACCGGGAGGCGGTCGAGCATGCGGGAGCGTGGTTCCACCCGCGCATGCTACCCGGCCGCGCCCCATGAGGGCGGGAGGCCCGTGCCGACAGGAGGGGAAGTCACTCGCCTCGCCACAGAACAGGACGGACTTCGCCACAGCACAGGACGGACTTCGCGGTCAGAAGCGGCGGGAGCGCCTGCCCATGGAGACCAGGGGC
>JAKECL010000440.1 GCA_030460725.1 Propionibacterium sp. | reverse complement strand
CGCGCCCTGTGGGGCCTCCCCCTGGGCCCACACCACGATGTGCTCTCCGTCGACGACCATCCGCGCGAGATTGAGGACGTCGAGGTCCGCCACCTGGGTGGTCCCTCCTGCATGCTCCAGGGCATCGACCACCCGTGAGCCGCCGGGCAGTTCCACGACCCCGGGAGTCATCACCTCACCCGTCACGTAGACCATGACCGTGGTTCCACCCGGGGGCGTCCCTGCGCCCCCACCCTCCGTGGGACCACTTCGCGCCGCGCCTCCCGCGGAGTGGGTCTGCGCCCCCTCCGCGCCACCGCCTGGGAACGCGGCGCCGCCCTCGTCGACCCCGCCGGACTGGAGACCACCGGACTGGAGAGGACCACCCGCACCGGGGACCTCGCTGCCCGGGGTGGGAGGAGCCTGCGCGGGGCCGACACCCGCGCGCCACAGCGACACCCCGGTGATGATCAGGAGGACCACGAGGAGTGCGAGCACGGAGGCGGGACCCGGCAGCCACCGAGTTCCCTGCCGCTCGACCTGGTCGCCGCGCCCGGCTGCGGCCCCGTCGTAGACGGCCTGGGTGATGCGGCGCAGGCGCCGCCTGCGCAGGAGGTCCATGCCGCAACGCTAGGAAGGAAGCCCTGATGCGCGCGTCCCCGGGACGCGAGCCTGTGGATCGGGCGGGGTCGGCGGCCCCTCCTGTGGACCCGGTGGCACCGTCCTCAGGCGGAGGTCGTCACGGCTCCCTCAGCGGGGATGACGAACGGATGGTCCTCCTCCCCTGGAAGAAGGCTCCGGGGAGGCGACATCCGAGCCAGGACGCACCCGCACCCCGGACACGACCCCACCCAGTCCTGGTTGCTCCAGTACTGACGCTCCCAGTCCACGTGCAGCGGTCGCGCCGAGACCACGAAACGGTGTTCCCTCACCCAGAAACGCGCAGACCGGGGAAGCGCGGACCAGTGCCACCTTCCGCGAGGGACGAGCACCTCGGCACACACGGCGCACACGATGTCACCCGGGACGGGCTCCTGCGTGCATCGCGAAGGGACTCCGACCCGGCCTGCTCGCAGCATCCAGTACTGCAGGGGCGGAAGCTCCGAGCGCCACCTCGCCCAGCCATATCGTCCCCGCACCCAGCACCTCCGCAGGGCCCACCTCCTGGTGCCCCGTCCACCATCCCGGCACCCCCGCAGGGCAGGGGAAGATCCTCTGCACATCCACCCACAGACGGCTCACGGCCGACAGTGGCACCACGCCCCGCCACAGATGCGCCCCGTAGTGCTCGATGTCCATCCGCAGCAGGCCCCAGGAACGCAGACGGGACTCCAAGCCCTCACCCGGATTCCACAGTGACGCCGTGACACCGCCACCGGGTGTCAGATCACCCACGCAGGCAGGTTCCCCCTCGACCTCGCCCTCGAAGTCCAGCCGGAACAGCGCCCGGACTCCTGCCCAGCGGTGCGCCAGCCGATCGCTTCGACCTGCGTCCACACCCCGCCCCCACCACGACCGGGCGTCCGGCGTCACGGATGCCTTGGCCAGGTCGTCCCTGAGGGTCTGGTCAAGACCCATTCCGGTCCCCACGGTCGAGGAGACCACGAACTGCGTGAACACGGCCCTTCCTCCCACCCTCGCCGACCCGCGGGCAGTCCGAGGCCACAGCCCGGGTTCCCCACACTCTACTGACGGGCGGGAGCGTAGGGCTGGTCGTCCTGACCCGCCTGAGGAGCGATGACGGGGTGCTCCACCTCGCCGAGGGTGTCGACCGACGGTCATGGGTGGGCCACCGCGTGGAGCAGGACCGAATCTCTCCGGGTGTGGAGCGCATCCCTCGTGCCCGTGTCGTCGTGCCCGTGCCGTGTCCTGTCGTGTCGTCTCGTGTCGCGCGAGGATGCCCTGTTCCGGACTCCCCGATCCCCCTGAGCGGCGCGAACGACACACCACCGGGTCCCGGCGATGGATAGGCTCACCCCCATGAGCGATGACGTCGATGCACTGCGCGCGCAACTGGCCGAAGCACAGGCACAGGCCGCTGCAGCCGAGGCAGAGGCAGCGAGGGCCAGGGTGGAAGCCGCAGAGGCCGCACTGGCAGCAGCCCGCACCCGGGCAGGAGTCCCGCCCGACCAGGCGGCCGACTCCGCGGCAGCCCCCTCGCCGGACCCGGCCCCCGCAGGTGCGGCCGCCCCCACCCCCGAGCCCGCCCCCCCGGTCGCGGCGGGCCC
>JAKECL010000439.1 GCA_030460725.1 Propionibacterium sp. | reverse complement strand
CGGGTGCGCACCTGCCCTCACCTTCCCCGGATGCCGACCCCTCCCATCCCCTCTTCGGACACCACGTCGTCATCACGGGGGATCTGCCGGGACTGGACCGGTGGACGGTGTTCCAGCGGCTGGCCACCCACGGAGCCACCCCCCAGAAGGGCATCACCCGCGCCACGACCATGCTGGTCTGCAGCGAGTCTCCCGACACGCCCTCGGAGGCCGACCTCGTCCACGGGACCAGCAAGGAGCGCAAGGCCGCCGATTACCGCTCCCGCGGGCAGGACATCCGCCTCATGGGGGCCCGCGAGGCGCTCGCCCTGCTGGGGGGATGACCGGGTTGCGCACCGCGCGGTCATGGCCGCACCCATCCACCGGGATCCGGTTCGCCACCCCAGGAGCCTTGGCGACGAGACATGTCGTCCGGGAATGACGTGCGGATGGGGGAGGAACCGCTGTCTGCGGAGTCGGCCGACACCGAAGCGAGCCCCCATCGCCTGTCCAAATGACTCGACGTGTGAGGTCCTTGCACAGTTCACCCGTGGTTTGCCTCGTGTTGTGTCCGGGTTGACCCCGAGGGTGGACCATACCCGTGTCCAACCATCGACACGGGTGTGAGCGCAGGAATGCCTCGCGCCGAAGGAGGATCACGGGTCCATGACCCCGACATCACACCACCGACGCCGCGCTGGCGTCACCCGCGGCCTACCGTCAGTGGCTGTGGCGGCCGCACTGGCCTTCTCGTCCGTCCTCGGCGCCTCCCCCGTCCTCGCGGCTCCTGCCCAGGGGACTCCCGGCATCACCGGGGACATGCCCCTGGTCATCACCGAACTCGCCGTCAAGACCTCGAACGGCACCCAGACAGCCCCTTCAGGCGAGACGTCCCCGGTCAACATCGGGGAGTTCATCGAGATCCACAATGTCTCCACGCAGGTCCAGCGCCTCGGGGACTTCACCCTGTCCTACCACTCTCCCAAGGCGAATGACTGGACCCCGGACGCGGCCGCCTCAACCCCCGACACCGCGATCCCCGCAGGCGCCACCGTGGTCCTCTGGTCGAACTACTCCAATGCCTCCAGTCCCACCACCGCCCCCCAACTGGTGAATGCCGCCGACTTCAATGCCTTCTGGGCGGAGAAGTCCGGCACCGATCCCGCATTGGTGGACGGGACGACCCTCTTCCGCATCTCCGCCGGCAACGGCATGGCCAATGCCAGCCCCCGCTCCCTGGTCCTCACGGACACCGCCACCGGTGCCACCAACACCGTGAGCTACGAGACCGGTGGCACCACCAACGACCAGACCCTCGACTACACCTATGACGCCTCCGGCGCGTGGACCCTGTCCACCGGCAACACGGCCACTCCTGGACGTGTGAATGCCGGGCAGGTGCCCGACGGCTGGCAGCAGCAGATCTCTGACAGCATCGGGGTCGTCGACACCTCGGGCCCCGCCGTCGAGGTGTCGACCGACACCGATCTGGCGCTCAGCGCCACTGTCACGCCCTCGCAGGGGACCACGACCACCAGCGTGACCCTCCTGCTGGCCACCGATGGTGGGCAACTCACCGACTCCGCCCTCACGGGCACCGTCTCGGGCGACACGTGGACCTTCACGGTTCCCGCAGCGACGCTGTCAGGCCACACGTCCCTGTCCTACGCGTTCCGCGCCGAGGGCTCCACCGGTGCCACCACCACCGGCGACATCCGGACCCTCACCTTGACGGCCCCGCAGACCGGCCATGCGCCCGCCCAGGTCCCCCTGGTGGTCTCCGAGGTCATGCCTGACACCACGAATGTCGATGGCGGTGACGGATATGAGTTCATCGAGGTCACCAACATCTCCACCCGTACCGTCGACTTCTCCAACGACTACACCATCCGCTACAACTATCCCGCGGACGGCGACGACTCCGACGTCGTGTGGGCACCGGTCCAGGACAACCTCTCGATCCCGGCTGGGGAGACCCTGGTCTTCTGGATCCGCAACGGCACCAACGACTCGGTGAGCGTCGACGACTTCAACTCGCAGTTCGGTCTGAGCGGGGACCGAGCCCTGGTCCTGGGCACGACGCTCGCCGAGATCAACTCCGGCGGCATGAGCAACTCCGGCGCCCGAGGTCTCAAGATCACGACGCGGACCAACCGGCTCGTCAACATCGCCCTGTACCCGGACAAGGTCTCCGCCGACCTCACGGGGAGCACCCACTCCTTGAAGTATGTCTACGACG
>JAKECL010000021.1 GCA_030460725.1 Propionibacterium sp. | reverse complement strand
CGCCCCCACTCCCCCCTCACGCGCCTCGCGCTCCCGGTCTACGTCCCGAGCCTCATCTGGTCCACGGGCTCGGGCGCACTGGCCCCGGTGATGGTCCTCGCAGCCCTCTCGCTGGGCTACTCCCAGTCCATGGCCTCCACGATCGCCGGGATCTCCGGCCTGGTGGGTGTGCTCACGGGACCGTGGGCGGGCCGGCGGATCACACGGTGGGGGGATCGCCCGGCCTTCATCACCGGGACCGTTCTGGCAGTGGTCTCCCTGGCCGTCACGCTGGTGGCCCTGGCCGCACCGGGCCAACGCTGGGGGCAGATCGCCTACCTCCTGGGCATCATCGCACTGTCCGTGTCGGCGAACATCTGGTCACTCGCCCGTCAGGCCTATGTCGCCGAATGCGTGCCCGTGGGGTACCGTGCCCGCGCCATGTCGATGCTGGGCGGCATGCTGCGCCTGGGGCAGCTCATCGGACCCGCCGCGGGTTCCGTGGCCATCGCCGTGTGGGGACTTCCCGGCAGTTTCTGGTTCCAGATCCTCACCACCGTGGTGGCGCTGGGCTTCGTCCTCGCCTTCGTTGCGCCCCCTGCGATCACCGGGGTCGAGCATCCGCCTCGCCATGGGGCGCACGAGGGCGGCGCCGCCCTCGTCGAGGCGACGCAGGCAGGCGCGGAGGAGACCGCGCTGGAGGAGGAGTCCGCGCTGACAGAGGAGGAGGAAGACGAGGAGGAGGCGGACCGGCGCTGGACGGACGCGCATGCGGGCCCTGCGGACCTGCCCGGTGCGCCACCCCGGGAGAAGGCGGACGCTGCCGCCACCGCGCTGCTCTCGATCGGGGTGGTCATCCTCAGTCTGGTGCGCGCCAACCGCGCCGTGGTCATCCCCCTGTGGGGCCACGAGCTGGGAATCTCCGACCACGTGATCTCCGCGACCTTCGGGGCCTCCGCGGTGCTGGACACGCTGATGTTCTACCCGGCCGGGAGGATCTCCGACCGCTTCGGGCGACGCAGTGACCTGCTCCCCACCATGGTGGTGATGGGTCTCGGGTTCATCGCGATGGCCCTGTGGACGACACCCCTCGGGTTCGTCGTCACCGCGTGCCTCATCGGTTTCGGCAATGGCTTCGGGTCGGGGATCGTCATGACGATGGGGGCTGACCTCTCCCCGGACGTCGGGCGGTCCTCCTTCCTGGGGTTGTGGCAGTCCATCGGCCAGATCGGCTCCACGGTGGGGCCCTTCGCCGTGGCCGTGCTCGTCTCGGTGACAGGGGTGGCGGCCTCGGCGTGGGTGACCGGGGTGGTGTCCCTGGTGGGGGGACTCTGGTTCGTCCTCACCGTTCCGCGTGCCTATGCGCGCCTGGGCATCGACGACCGGGGCCACGCTCTGGGCGCCTGAGGAACCTCGGGGGCCGGGATCCGGTGGGGACGCACACCGGCAGCCGGGAGCTGTGCGCGGCTGCGCCTCTTCACCCGATGCGTCCGACGAGCATGCCGATGGCCAGGACGATGAGCCCGCCCACGGTCACCGTCAGCAGCGAGTTCGCCATGGACACGTGGAGGAAACGGTTGCGGATCCAGGCGATGGTGACGAGTTCGATGATGACGACTGCCAGCGCCACCGCCAGGGACACCCCGAGGTCGGGGATGAGGAAGGGCAGGGTGTGGAAGAGTCCGCCGATGGTGGTGGCCACGCCCGTCACCGCCCCGCGCAGGACCCCGGATCCGCGCCCGGTCTGCCTCCCGTTGTCCGAGAGTGCCTCCGACCACCCCATGGACACACCCGCTCCCAGTGCCGTGGCGATGCCGACGAGGAAGGCGGTGAAGGGACCTGCGTAGAGCGCAGCCGCGAAGACGGGGGCGAGTGTGGACACGGTCCCGTCGATGAGGCCCACCAGGGCTGGCTGCACATAGCGCAGGACGAACTCCTCATGCGTGAGCTCACGCCCCGCCAGCCTCACCGTGCCCATGCCCGTCGGTGTCCCGATCGTCGTCATCCCGACATCCCCTTATCTGAAGTCTCTTGCAACAACATATTGCTACAACAACGACGTTATTGCAAGTCACTTGTCACAGGGTTAGGCTGGCGTCATGTCCACAGGTCTGGCTCCGTCGGCCCCCCTCTCCGTGGAGGACCTGCTCCACGAGCACGGGATGCGCGCGACCCCCCAGCGGCTCCTCATCCACCGTGTCGTGTGCGACCGCCCGCGTCACGTCACCGCCGAGCAGGTGCAGCGCAAGGTGGCCGACCTCATGCCCGGGCTGTCGCTGCCCACCATCTACGCGACCCTCGACCTCTTCGTCGAACTCGGCCTGCTGCGCAGGATCCCGACCCTGTCAGGTCCCGCCCTCTACGACTCCGACACCGAGGGGCCGCGCTCGCACATGGTGTGCCGGGCCTGCTCGAAGATCCTCGACCTGCCCGTCTCCCCGGTCACCGATGACGCGCAGCGCGCGGCAGAGGCCCAGGGGTTCCAGGTGGAGTCCGGCGACCTGGTGATCTACGGTCTGTGCGCGCAGTGCCGCGCCGGGGACACCGCCTGAGCCGTGTCCCCACCCCCACTGCCGGGGGCCTCCCTCAGTGCGACTCCGGGTCCTGCTCGGGGGCGCGCGCCACCAGCGTGTTGGTGGCCTGTGCCAGGGGGCGGATCGTCATCGAGTCGATGTTCACGTGGCGGGGTCGGGTCAGCGTCCACACGATCGCATCGGCAATGTCCTCGGCAACCAGCGGTTCGGCGACGCCCTCGTAGACCTTCTCCGCGGCCTCACGTGACCCCAGCCGGTTGAGCGAGAACTCGGGGGTGTGCACCATGCCGGGCGCGATCTCGATGATGCGCACGGGCTCCCCCACCAGTTCCTGGCGCAAGGTGTTGGGGATGATCCTCTCCGCATGCTTGGCCGCGACATATCCGGCGCCCCCGGGATAGGTGTCGTGCGCCGCGGTGGAGGTCACGAAGACGAGGTCGCCGCCGCGTTGACGCATGGTCGGCAGGAAGGCCTGGGTGACCTGGAGTGCGGTGATGACATTGCGGTCATACATCTGGGTCCAGTGCTCGATGTCGGCATCCGCCACCGTCTCCACCCCCAGCGCGCCGCCTGCGTCGTTGACCACCGCGTCCACCGGTCCCAGGGTGGCGACATAGTCGGCGAGGGCGCGGACCTGCTCGTCGTCGGTGAGGTCGGCGGCGAAGTAGGTGCAGCCCGTCTGCTCGGCCAGCTTCTTCAGGCGCATGACACGCCGGGCGACGGCGGTGACATCCCATCCGCGTTCCCTCAGGAGGCGCACCGTGGCCTCCCCGATCCCTGTCGATGCTCCTGTGACGACGGCCCTGCGCACCTCACGTGTCCTCATGTCCCCAGTATCGCCCACCTCGGCCACCCAGGGGCGCCTCTCTCAGGAGAAGGTCGCCTCCAGCGCCGCGGCGAGGTCCTCCACCAGGTCCTCGGGATCCTCCAGGCCGACGGAGAGGCGCAGGTGCCCCAGTCTGCGGAAGGGCTCGGGGTAGGTGGCCACGCGCGGGCCCTGCGTCCCCGTGTAGACGATGAGCGACTCGTCGTGTCCCAGCGACACCGCGGAGGTGATCACCCGCAGGTTCCCCACGAAGCGATTGTGTTCCTCGGGGGTGGCGTCCAGCGCGAAGGCGAGGACGCCCCCACTCCCGCGGCCGCCGAACTGTCGCCTCGCCAGGTCGTGCTGGGGGTGCGAGGCCAGGCCGGGGTACTCGACGAGGGCGACCCTCTCCTGTCCTTCCAGGAACTCCGCCACGCGTTGGGCCGAGGCGCTGTGGCGCGCCAGGCGCAGGGGCAACGTGACGCTGCCGCGGGTGATGAGCCAGGCGTTGAAGGGTGAGATCACCCCGCCCACGTCGACCATCGCCTCGGACTTGATGCGCCGGATGAGGTCATGGCTGCCGATGACGGCGCCTCCCAGGGCATCCCCGTGTCCGTTGATGTACTTGGTGAGGGAGTGGACCACCAGGTCCGCCCCGTCCTCCAGTGGTCGGTAGAGCGGGGGCGGGGTGAAGGTCGAGTCCACGCTGAGCAGGGCCCCCGCCTCATGGGCGATGCGCGCGGCAGCCGCCACGTCACTGACGCGCGTGGTCGGGTTGCCGATCGTCTCGACATGCACCAGTCGGGTGGTGGGCCGAATCGCCGCAGCCAGGGCGTCGGCATCCGAGGCATCGACAAAGGTCGCCTCGATGCCGTACTTCTCCGGGAGGAGCACCGAGAGGAGCCGCCAGGTGGCCTCGTAGGTCACATCGGCCACCACCACGTGGTCACCCGAACGCAGGAGGGTGAAGAACACGGCGTGCAGTGCGGCCACACCCGAGGCGAGCGCAACCGCCTCCTCCCCGCCTTCCAGAGCCGCCAGGCGCGCCTCGAGACCTCGCTGGTTGACGCCCGAGTTGCGGGTGTAGAGCAGGTCCTGGGTCCCCGACCAGTCGATGGTCGAGGGATCCTCCGGCAGCGCGTAGGCATTGGCCATGACCACCGGTGTGCGGATGGCGCCGGTACCGGAGTCGACGTCGTTGCCGACGTGGACGGCGCGGGTGGAGGTGCGCAGTGACGCAGGGTCGTGCTTGTCGGGTCGTGTGCTCATGGCGCGACGCTAGCGTCACCGCGTCCCCACCGTAGGGGGAGATCGCACCGTGGGCCCCTGTGACCGCGAGGCCGCGAGGCCGCGAGGCAGGCATCCACCCGAGCGAGTGTCCACCAAGTCGGACGTCGACCAGAGCGGGCGTCCACCCGAGCGGGTGTCCGCCAGGGCGGACGTCCACCAAAGCGGGCGCTCAGGAGTGCGCGCCCTCGCCCCCGTTCGCCACCTCGGCACCGACATCCGCACCGACGTCCACACTGACGTCAGCGCGGGCCCCGCCCTCCGCCTCCTGCACCGGCGGCTGCACGAGGGCGCGGTCCCGCCCGCGCAGCGCATCGAAGACGTACCAGCTGACACCGACCACGGGCACTGCCACCAGGGCGCCGATGAGGCCTCCCAGGACGGTGCCGACAGTGACCGCGGCACCGACCGCGAAGGGGTGAAGATGGGCGTGTCGTCCCATCACCAGGGGCTCCAGGATGTTGCCCTCCACCTGGCCGACCAGGGCAATGGCGACGCCCACGATGACCGCACTCCACACCCCGTTGGAGGCCAGCGCCACCAGGATCGCCAGGGACATCGCGGCAGGAGCGCCGATGAGGGGGATGAAGGAGCCCAGGAACACCAGGATCGCCAGCGGAGTGGAGAGGGGGACGCCCAGCAGCCTCAGCACCACCCACGCAATGATCCCGACCATGCCCGCGACGGAGAATGCGCCCCGCGTGTAGCCCCCGAAGAAGGACCAGGCGGCGTGGCCCGCCACGTCCCAGGACCTGCGCGTGCGCAGCGGCACCTGGTCGAGGAACCAGGACCACATCCTGTCCCCACCGACCAGGAGACACACGGAGGTGAAGACCCCGAAGGCGATGACCATACCGAACACCGCGACGGTGCCGACCTGGGTGGCGGCGAAGCCCGCCAGTCCCCACGAGTTGGCCCGCAGCCAAGCCAGCCCTGCGACGGTCCATCCCTCGATGTCCTCATCGGCGATCGTCAGGGGCAGGCCTCCCTCGCGCAGGGCACGCGGGAGATCCGCGATCCCCTCCCCCGTGCCGCGCACGACGAGGTCCCGCTGGGAGGAGATGCCCACCACCGCGATGCAGAACAGGGCCAGCACCAGCAACGCCCCTGTCAGCAGGCTCAGCGCGACGGCGATCGGGGCGGGCAGGTGGCGTCGCAGGAACTCCACCATCGGGCGCAGGACGGCCGTGAGCACCAGTCCCAGGAACGCAGCGACCAGCACCACCCTCAGGCGGGAAGCACCCAGGGCGAGGATGACGAGGGCCGCGCAGATCCCGACGAAGCGCCACGACCAGGTCCCGATGCGCTCCATCCAGGGTCGTGGTGCCTCAACCACTGTCACTCACCCGAGGCCGGTGAGGGATCGGGGATCTCGGCAGGCGTGTAGTCGGGCAGCCGCGTCGCGGGCAGGATCGCCAGCGCGCTCACGCCCGAGAGGATCAGGAGACCCAGCTGCAGGGCCCGCAGGCGGGCATCGGTGTTGAGGGCGACGAAGTCCTCGACCTGTTCGGTGCTGGCCCCCGTCTCCTCCAGGGAGGCGCGCAGCTGGTCATTGGGGATGAAGTTGGGGTCCTGGAGGGAGGTGTGCTCGGCGATCTCCTCAGGCACGTAGTCGCGCTCGACCAGGGCGCGCCCCAGGCTGAGCGTCAACAGGGAGACCAGCAGCGCGCCGGCGACGGCCGTGCCCACCGCGGAGGCGAGGTTCTGGGTGGTGCCGCGCACGGACCCGACGTCCCCGGCGAGTTCCTTGGGTGAGGCGGTGACGAGGACATTGAAGACGAGGGTCACCAGTGCGCCCTGCCCGATGCCGAAGACGACGAGTCCCAGGATCGTGGGCACCGTCTGCCAGTTGTTCGTCACCACGAAGGAGAGCCAGGCCAGGGCGGCGGTGGTGAGGATGAACCCTGTGACACCGATCTGGCGCGGTGTGAAGCGCTTGTAGAGGCGCACCACGAGCAACGCCGTGACGAACACGGTGAGGTTGAAGGGCATCATCGCCACCGAGGTGGCGAAGGGGGTGCGCCCCTGGACGATCTGGATGTAGAGGGGGACGCTGAAGTTGAGCGCCGCCTCCAGGCTGACCACGACGAACATGGCCACCACTGCCGCACGTTCCTGGGAGGACCCCACGACCGAGAGGCTCACCAGGGTGGGCTTGCCCGTCGCCTCGCGATGACGGGTCCAGGCGAGGAAGGCCTGGACCAGGACCACGCCGATGAGGACCAGGACCGGGGCCGGAGAGACGCCGAGGATGTCGAAGGGGGCGGATCCACTCGCCCGCAGGACTCCCCACCCGTTGAGGTTGTTGAACCCGAGTGTGAGGGAGACGATGGCGCAGCCGATGAAGAGCGCACCCACCGCGTCGATGGAGACCTCGGGGTCGCCCTCGTCCCCGCGGAGGCGGAAGGAGAGGAGGAAGACCACGACGGCCAGGGCGAGCGTCACCCCGAACACGGGACGCCACCCGACCAAGGTGCCCAGCGCCCCGCCGATGAAGAAGGCGGACACACCGGAGATGGCGCGGGCCGAACCCAGCGAACCGATGGCCGTGGCCTGTTGGTCGCCGTGGTAGTTCTCGGCGATGAGGGCGACCAGGGAGGGCACGATGATCGCCGCACTGGCACCCGCGAGCCCCTGGGCGGCGATGACCCAGGCGACGGAGGGAGCTGCGATCATCATGGCGGAGGAGATCCCGAAGACGACGATCACGCTGCGGAAGATCCGTGACCATCCCACGCGTCGCCCGAGCTACGCCCCGACCATCACCAGGGCGGCGACCACGAGGCCGTAGGTGACGATGGCGGTGCTCACGGTCGTGGAGGGGACATCGAAGTCCTCCACCATCCCGCCCATGGACACCGGGAGTGCAGCGACGTTGAAGGACATGAGCACCTGGGTGAGGAACAGCCCGATCATGGGAACCCATGATGCCCTCCCCACCGAAGCGACCGTCGGGGTGTCAGTGCTGGTCAAGGTCATGCTCCTTTGTCGAGGCGGCGGATGCGAAGACGTCGAGTCCCAGGGAACGGGAGAGGTGAGCGGTGACGCGCTGGGCGCGCACGGAGTTTCCGGCACCGTCGAGGCGGGGCGAGAACGCCGCGATCCCCGCCTTGCCGGGTGAGACCGTGAGGATGCCCCCCGACACCCCGGACTTGCCGGGCAGGCCGATCTCGAAGAGCCACTCACCGGAGCGCTCGTACAGCCCGGTGGAGGCGAGGACTGCGAGCGTGTCGCGGCACACCGATGCGGAGACGACCTGCTGGCCGGTCACCGGGTTCACCCCGCCGTCCGCGAGGGTCGCCCCCATCACCGCGAGGTCGCGGGTGGTGACCGCGAGGGAGCACTGGCGCGTGTAGACGTCCACCACGGCCTCTGCGTCGCCGTCGAGGCGCCCGTAGGAGGCGAGGAGTTGGGCGATGGCGCGGTTGCGGCCATTGGTGCGCGACTCGGCGCGGTAGGTCTGCTCATCGACGTCGAGCTCGCGCCCGCAGAAGGCACCCAGGCCGCGCCTGATGTGGTCCCACTGGCGGGCGGGCGTGGGGGCGGGGACCAGCGAGGTGGTGACGAGGGCGCCCGCGTTGACCATGGGATTCATGGGGTGCCCGTCATTGAGTTCGAGCGCCATGACGGAGTTGAAGGGGAGACCGGTGTTGTTCACCCCGACCCGCTCATGGACCGTGGCGTGTCCGAGTTCCTCGCAGACCAGCGCATAGACGAAGGCCTTGGAGATGGACTGGATCGAGAACTCCACGCGGGAGTCCCCCCACTCGTGGACGTCGCCGTCCACCTCTGCCAGGGCGACCCCGAAGGTCTCGGGGTCGGCGGCGGCGAGGGTGGGGATGTAGTCGGCCACTGCTCCCTCGGTGTGCGGGAGCGCGTGGGTCACAGCGGCGCTGATCGCCTCCTCGACTGTCTCAGCTCCGGGGAGGTGCCCGGTGGAGACCCTGGTGGGCACTCCGGTCACGTCGATGTCCATGTGTCCTCCGCCTCCGGTGCACACCGTGCGCGCCTGCACAGGGCAGACTAATGCGTCTGCGGGCGCGGGGACACCCTCCACCACGGCGCGGACGGCGGAGGGTCCGCGACCGGGTTCCACGCGGGGGCGATGTGGGCCGTGGGTGTGTCCGGCGGGTCGGTGCCTCTCCCGGCACAGGCGCCAGTCGCCCTCGCACTGGTGCTGGTGCTCAGACGAGACGGACCAGTGCCACCCCCGCCAGGACCGTGAGCGCACCCAGCACCCTCAGCGCACCTACCGGCCGCCGGGGTGCACCCAGCAGGCCCACATGATCGACCACCAGTCCCAAGACGATCTGACCCAGCAGGACCACCGAGACCGTCAGGCCGGTCCCGAGCACCGGCGCAATTGCGGAGTTCGCGAGCACGAATCCCGCGCCGAGCACTCCCCCGATCCAGATCCACCACGGCTCCGTCGCCGTCACCTCCCGCAGGCGGGGCTGCACCCGCAGTGCGGACACCACCACGACCAGGGTCAGGGTCCCCACCACGAAGGAGACCGCCGCCGCGAGCAGCGCGGACCCCGAGACGACTCCGAGCCGACCATTGACCGTCGCCTGGACGGCGGAGAGGGTGCCGGTGAGGACCGCCGCCCCTCCCAGGGCGAGGACACGCAGCCGACCCGGACCACCCTGGTCGTCTGCGGAGACACCCCCACGTCGGGGCCGCATGTTCGCCAGGACCGCGCCGAGGACCACCAACAGCGCGCCGGCACCCCTGGTCGGCCCCAGGGCCACCCGTGTTGCTCCCAGTGCCCCCGTCGCATCGATGAGGACACCGCCGACCACCTGACCCACGATGGGCAGCACCACCGCCGAGGACGCCCCGAGCGCCCGCATGAGGACGATGTTGAAGGTGAGGAAGGCGACACCGCACAGGCCACCCGACCAGATCCACCAGGGCTGGCGCGGGAGTGTGTCCCAGGCGATCCCCGGACGGGTCACGCCCAGGGCGACCAGGAGCACCAGGGTGCCCACCGAGAAGGAGACCAGGGAGGCTGCGAAGACGGATCCCATTCGGCGCCCGAGCCGCGTGTTGATCGTCGTCTGGACCGGGAGCACCAGTCCCACCGAGATGCCCGCCAGGACGCCGCCGATCATCGCCGACTCCCACCGTCGGCCGGGACGGGGCCAGCGTGGACGCCCACGGAACACGACGGGCGGAGACGCGGGGAGCGCACGGCGCACAGGGGCAGCCGGGCCCAGGAGCCGGGAGGGAGGCGGTCATCGGTCACGGGTGCAGCCTAGGGACCGGCGACGGGCCCGGCACGATGTCGCCACTGGCGCCGGGGCGTGAACCACCTCTCAGCAGTGCCGACTCCTCCGCGTGCTAGCCTCGGAGGTGGCGGTCCTGCACACCGCCCGCGTCGTTGAACGCTTCTCCGGGCCGATCACTGAGCCCGGCCCCGCCCGACCGTCAGGCGGCGGGGTTGCCTTCGCACGGCGAACGGATGCGCCACCGGGCGCCTTCGCCATCAGTCCTCGAACATCCGGACCGGCAGGTCCGTTGAAGAGAGTCCATGACCTCCACGATCACCTCCGCACGGGCACGCATCCAAGCCCCTGCGGCCACTTCCTCCCCCACCTTCGCCTCGCTCGGCGTCCCCGCACCGCTCGTCGCGGTACTGGAGGGCCAGGGCAAGTCCACGGCCTTCCCCATCCAGACCGACACCCTGCCCGACACCCTCTCGGGTCGCGACGTCCTGGGACGGGGCCGCACCGGCTCCGGCAAGACCCTGGCCTTCGCCATCCCGCTGGTCGCCCGCCTGGCCGAGGCCGGACGCGAGAACACCCCCCACCGTCCGCGCGCCCTGGTGCTCGCCCCCACCCGGGAGCTCGCCTCGCAGATCGCCGAGGTCATCGAGCCCCTGGGACGCGCCGTCGGACTGCGGGTCACCACGATCTTCGGCGGGGTCAAGCAGACCCGCCAGGAGCAGGCACTCTCCCGCGGCGCAGCCGTCGTGGTGGCCTGCCCCGGTCGCCTGGAGGACCTCATGGGCCAGGGTCTGGTGACCCTGTCCGACATCGCGGTCACCGTCATCGACGAGGCCGACCTCATGGCCGACATGGGATTCCTTCCCGCCGTCACCCGTATCCTGCGCGCCACCCCCCAGGGTGGGCAGCGCATGCTCTTCTCCGCCACGCTGGACAATGGCGTGGACCGCCTGGTCAAGCAGTTCCTGCACGACCCGATCCTGCACTCCGTGGACCCGGCGGAGTCCCCGGTCGAGCAGATGACCCACCACGTCTTCGAGGTCGCCGACGCCGACCGCAAGAAGGACCTCATCGAGGCACTGGCTTCGGGCACGGGCCGTCGCATCCTCTTCTTCCGCACGAAGCACCGCGCCAAGCGCACCGCCCGTCAGCTCTCCGCCGCCGGCATCCCGGCCGTGGACCTGCAGGGAAACCTGTCCCAGAATGCGCGTGACCGCAATCTGGCGGCCTTCGACTCCGGGGAGGTCCGGGTCCTGGCGGCCACCGACGTGGCAGCCCGCGGTGTGGACGTGGCCGATGTCGAGCTGGTCATCCATGCGGATCCCCCGCGCGAGCACAAGGAGTACCTGCACCGCTCGGGTCGCACGGCGCGCGCCGGGCACTCCGGTGACGTCGTCACCCTGTGCCTGCCCGAGGAGCGCCGAGACCTGGCCCAGGTGCTGCGCAAGGCGAAGATCCGCGTCACCCCCCAGCGGGTGGACGCCTCCTCCCCCGAGGTCGTCGAGCTCGTCGGCCAGCGGGCCGCGCGCGTCGCCCCCC
>JAKECL010000020.1 GCA_030460725.1 Propionibacterium sp. | reverse complement strand
TCCCCCAACCTCCCGACACCCACCTCCGCACTGGTCTACGCCGGCACCGGCCTCTTCGAGGGCACCGTGCTCTCCGAAGGACGCGGCACGACACGACCCTTCGAGCTGGTGGGGGCACCGTGGCTGGACGAGGGCTACGCCGAGTCACTCAATGCGTTGGCCCTGGGCGGTGTCCACTTCCGTCCCACATGGTTCCAACCGACCTTCGGCAAGTTCGCCGGCCAGGCACTGGGAGGAACCCAGGTCCATGTCACCGACAGGGACATGTACGAACCCGTCAGGACGGCGCTGGCGATGATGCTCACCGCCAAGGACCTCCGTCCGGAGAAGTTCGCGTGGCGAGTGGCGGACGAGGGGCAAGAGGCAAGTACTTTGCCGTTCATTGACCTGCTCTGGGGCGACTCCAGTCTGCGGAGTGACCTCGGAGAGGGGGATGGCCACCTGCCCACGACAGATTGGAGTGCACCGCGAGGCCCGGCCGGAGCGGACCTCCTCTACGAATGACCGCAAGGAGGCGGAAAGTGGGCATGCGTCCACGAATGTATCAAAATGGCATAGTTTGTTGACCGTAGGTAGAAAACCTACATACGATGAGTTGACGTTCCCCACGGTCCACGGAGAGGCTCCACGGTCGGTCCGGGTGCAGGAACGCGCGCAGGGAACTCCATGGGGACTCGACCAATCGATCGCCCCTGGAACGTTGAGTGAACGGAGAGGAAGGGATGAAGATGGCATCTGGCAGGAGATTCAAGACAGCCGCACTGGCCGCCTGTCTGGCGGCTTCCATGGGGTTGGTCGCCGCGTGCAGTGGTGCAGGGGGTGACCAGTCCGGCCAGTCCGGCCAGTCCGGGGCCAAGGCGGACGGACCCACGCTCGTGGTCTTCGCAGGTTCGCAGACCCCGATCGTCGGGAACTTCAATCCCTACTCCCCAACGGTCCTCCCCTCGGCGATGGGAGGGATCTATGAGCCGCTGTTCTACTACAACAAGGCCGCCGACACCGATCCCATCGGGTTGCTCGCCGAATCAGTGGACTGGGCGCAGGACGGTCTGTCCCTGACGATCCACATGCGCCCGGGCGTGAAGTGGAACGACGGTCAGGACCTGACTGCCGAGGACATCATCTACTCATTCACCAATGACGGCGTCGACATGGACTACGTCGACGGTGCCGAGAAGATCGACGACCAGACGGTCCAGCTCAACTTCAACACTCCGTCCTTCACCAATGAGTACTCCCTGCTCGGGGCCACCTACATCGTCCCCGAACGCATCTTCAGCGCGCAGGCGGACCTGGTCACCTTCGACAACGCCACCGCACCCGTGGGGACCGGCCCCTTCATGCTCGACAGCCTCACCGATGCGTCCTACACGGTGGTCGCGAACCCCAACTACTGGGACAAGGGCCACCCCGGGATCAACCGGGTCCAGTACCTGGGCATCGACGGGAACAGCTCAGCCGAGTCACTCTTCAAGGCCGGGGAGCTCGACTACTCCACGATGTTCGTCCCTGACCCGACCCAGCTCACCAGCACCGGTCGCCTTGGATACCTCAATGCGTCCTCCCCCAACCCGATCTCCATCCTGACCTGCTCCAACGCAGATCTCGGCTGCACTGGCGCACAGACCGACAAGGCCGTGAGGCAGGCGTTCAACCTCGCGCTGGACCGCAAGGAGATCAACGAGAAGGCCTACTACGGCCTCGCCAGCCCCGCCTCCCCGACCTTCACCAAGCCCGGGCGTGACGACCGTTGGGTCGCTGAAGGCATGCCCACGCAGAACGCGGAGACCGCCGACGTCAGTGCGGCCAAGGCAGTTCTGGAGAAGGCAGGGTACGCACTCGGCGCTGACGGGATCTACGCCAAGGACGGTCAGCGTGCCTCCTTCAACCTGGCGTCGGTCGAGGGATGGTCGGACGCGAACGCGGCTGCGGAACTGATGGTCGCGCAGGCCAAGGCCGCAGGCATCGAGGTCAAGGCCGAGACCGTGACCATGGACCAGTACACGGACATGCGCCAGGCGGGCAACTACGAGATGATCGTCAGCGCCCTGCTCGGCACAGCGATCTCGGACCCCTTCACGATCTACCGCAACTCCTTCACCACCTCCTACACGGAGCCCGTGGGCACGGCCCTGGAGCCGAGCGAGACGAACTACGCGCGCTACTCCAACCCTGAGGTGGACGAAGCGGTCGCACAGGCTGCGGGGACCAATGACGAGGCGGAGAAGGCTGCGGCGTACGCCATCGTCCAGAAGAACATCGTCGAGGACCTGCCCTACATCCCGATGTTCCACGGCGGCTCGCAGACGTTCTTCAACAATGTGGACTTCGACGGCTGGCCCAGCGAGGACAACCTGTTCGCCTTCCCGGCATCATGGGACGGCGTCTCGTCCGCCTACGTGCTCTCGCACCTGACCTACAAGTAGGTCACACGAGTCCGTGGCGGCTCCCGTGCCCTTTCGCGGGGACCGGAGCCGCCGCGGGGTCCGGGGCGGGCGTTCACCCGCCCCACTGACGTGAAGACAAGGAGCAACCGCCCGTGAAGTACTACGTCCGGAGGATCACCTTCTATGTGATCACTCTGTGGGCTGCCATCTCGCTCAACTTCCTGCTTCCCAGGTTGATGCCCGGAGATGCGCGCTCGATCTTCATCGACAAGTTGATGCGTCGTGGTGGAGAGATCACGCCCGCCATGGAGAACTCGATCAACTTGATCTTCGGTGCCGAGAACTCCTCCATGTGGGAGCAGTACCTCCACTACTGGCGCAACCTGATGCGCGGGGACCTGGGTGTCTCCGTCACCAAGTTCCCGGCCCCGGTCACCGAGCTCATTGCTGCCGCCCTTCCCTGGACCCTGGTCCTGGTGGGCCTCGCGACGGTCATCTCCTTCGTCCTCGGCGTGGGGATCGGCGCCTTCGCGGGCTGGAAGCGCGGGACGGCAGCGGATGCGATCATTCCTGCCATGACGCTGCTGCAGTCCGTGCCCTACTTCTGGCTCGCTCTGATCTTCGTCTCCCTCTTCTCGGTCTCACTCGGCTGGTTCCCGATCATCGGTGGGTACTCGATGAGGAACTTCGCCGGTGGCCCGGAGCTGAGCTGGGCGTTCCTGGGCAGCGCCATCTACCACGGCATCCTTCCCGCAGCGACGATCGTCATCGCCTCCGTGGGGGGCTGGGTGCTCGGCATGCGCAACATGATGGTCTCGACGCTGTCGGAGGACTACGTGACGACGGCCGAGGCGAAGGGCCTGCGCAGGTCGCGGATCTTCTTCTGGTACGCGGCACGCAACGCCTCGCTCCCCTCGCTCGCCGCCTTCGGCATCAACCTCGGGTTCGTGGTGGCGGGATCGATCGTCATGGAGCAGGTGTTCACCTATCCAGGAGTCGGAAAGCTGATGATCAACGCGGTGCAGGACAAGGACTTCGCCCTCATGCAGGGCGTCTTCCTGGTCATCACGATCACCGTCCTCGCAGCGAACTTCATCATGGATCTGATCTACGGTTTCATCGACCCGAGAGCGCGGAGCAATGTCTGAGGCAGAGAACGTGTTGGCGGAGGTTCCACCTCCTGTGGATGTCACCGACCAGGCCGCCCTGGGTGGGTCCCTCCCCGGTGGCCCCCCGGCTCCCTCCGCAGGGGGAGGCACCCGGGGACGCCTCCGGGAGGCTCTGCCCCACATGGACTTCAAGCTGGGCCTGGGGCTGTTCCTCACTCTGGGAATCGTCCTCTTCGCCCTGCTGGGACCGGTGCTCACCCAGGATCCGCGCTACTACCAGAACCCGGTGCTGGCCCCTCCCAACGCCGACCACCTGCTGGGCACCAACAACCTGGGTGCCGACCTGTTGGCACAACTGGCGGAAGGGGCAGCCGGATCGCTCCTGGTCGGCGTGACAGCTGGGTTCATCGCAGTCGTGTTCTCCCTCTTCTTCGGCATTGTCGCCGGGTACCGGGGCGGCTACGTGGACGAGGGCCTCTCCCTGGTCACCAACATCATGCTCGTGATCCCCGGCCTCCCCCTGGTCATCGTCATCGCCTCCTACATGGAGACCCGCTCGATGTGGATGATCGCCCTGGTCCTCGGTGTCACGTCCTGGGCGGGGTCTGCCATCGTCCTGCGTCTGCAGGCGAAGTCATTGCGCAACCGTGACTACGTGGCAGCGGCGCGGGTCGCCGGTGAGCGGACCCCGCGGATCATCCTGGTCGAGATCCTGCCGAACCTGCTGCCCTTGCTCGCAGCCATGTTCCTCTCCGCCGTCGTGCTCGCGGTGCTCTCCGAAGCCGGCCTGTCCTACCTGGGTCTCGGTCCCTCCGGTGCCATCACGTGGGGGACGATGCTCAACCAGGCATCCCAGCACAACGCCTTCCATGTCGGCGCGTGGTGGTGGTTCGTCCCGCCGGGCCTCCTGATCGCACTGCTCGGCTGTGGCCTGTCGCTGATCAACTTCTCCATCGACGAGACCATCAATCCGAAGCTGCGCAACGCACCCGACGCGGTGCGATCCGTGCGGCGCGCCAAGCGAGAGGCGCGACGCGCAGCCGCTGTGGGACGCAGGGCCTCCCAGGAAGGAACCCGAGCATGACGACATCGCCAGTGGACGTGTGGGCGGGTCCGCTCACCACGCCCGACCATGCGGCCTACATGGCCCGCCAGACCCCGGTCCTCACTGCCCAACACATGTCGGTCGTCTACCAGGTGACCCCACCCGTGGAGGCCGTCCGCGACGTGTCCCTGGTGCTCAACAGGGGCGAGATCCTGGGCCTGGCCGGGGAGTCGGGCTGCGGGAAGACCACCCTGGCCTACGCCATCAACCGCCTGCTGAAGCCACCCGCCCTGCTCACCTCCGGCGAGGCCACCCTCCATGACCACAGCGGTGAGGACATCGACATCACCGCGCTCAGCGGGGACCACCTGCGGGCGTTCCGCTGGGACAAGATCTCCATGGTCTTCCAGGGAGCGATGAACGCTCTCAACCCTGTGATCTCCGTCCGGGCACAGCTCTTCGACGTGTTCACCACCCACCGTCCCGACATGGGACGGGCCGAGAAGGAGCAGGCCGCCAAGGACCTCCTCACACTCGTGGGGGTGGATCCCGATCGTCTGGGGTCCTTCGCCCACGAGTTGTCCGGCGGCATGCGCCAACGCGTCATGATCGCCATGGCGCTCGCCCTCAGGCCCCAGGTGATGATCATGGATGAGCCGACCACGGCTCTCGACGTCGTCGTCCAACGGGGCATCCTGCGCGAGATCATGCGACTGCGGGAGCGCTTCAACTTCGCCGTCATCTTCATCACCCACGACCTGCCGCTCCTCCTGGAGATCTCCGACCGCATCGCCGTCATGCGCGAGGGGCGCATCGTGGAGGTCAACACCGCGAAGAACATCTTCGAGCACCCCCAGCACGCCTACACGAAGAAGCTGCTCTCCTCCTTCCCCAGCCTGCTGGGCGAGACCGGAGGCTTCGTGCGCACCGGTGACGAGGACCTGAACCCGTCCTCGCCCGACACCGACGACCCGATGGGAGGGATCCGATGACCCTGCAGGTCGATCAGGTGACCAAGGAGTTCAAGATCCGCAAGGGCCTGCACTCCTCCAAGCTCGTGGCCGTCAACAACGCCTCCTTCGAGTTGGTACCGGGACGCACGACCGCCCTGGTCGGAGAATCCGGGTCGGGGAAGTCCACGATCGCGAAGATGATCCTCAGCCTCGAGACGCCCACCAGCGGAACGATCACCGCCGACGGTGTGGCCTCCGTGGGCAGGGGGCGCGCCGCGCGCAACTACCGGAACATGGTCCAGATGGTCTTCCAGGACCCCTTCGCCTCACTCAATCCCTTCCACTCCATCGCCCACCACATCGAACGCCCGCTGAGACTCCACGGGAAGGCCCACACCTCCGCCGAGGCACATGCGCAGGTCATCGAGCTGTTGCACCGTGTGAACCTCGAACCGGCGGAGGAGATCGCGGGCCGTCGACCCCACGAACTCTCCGGGGGACAACGTCAACGAGTGGCGATTGCCAGGGCCCTGGCCCCCGGTGCGAAGTACCTCATCGCCGATGAACCCGTCTCCATGCTGGATGTCTCGATACGACTCTCGATCCTCAACCTGCTCTCGCGCCTGCAGCGCGAGGACAATCTCGGCGTCCTCTACATCACCCACGACCTGGCCACCGCACGTCACTTCTCCGACGAGATTCTCGTCATGTACAAGGGGACGATCGTCGAGCGGGGCCCCTCCGACGAGGTCATCCTCAACCCCCAGCACGACTACACGAAGCTCCTGCTCTCAGCTGCCCCCGTTCCTGCCAACCACGGGAAGTTGCGGGAGTCGGTGCGAGCCGAGTTGGAGGCGGAGGCACACCAGGGGAGCACCGACCACGACCAGTTCGGTACCCGAGGGCTCACCCGGACCGAGGACTGAGGACCCCCCGGGGCGACGCGCACCGGCTGCGATCCTCAGTCCAGGTCCAGGCGCCTGGAGCCTGACGCCTGGCACGGGACCACACGGCTCCGACGTCTGCACCCGGAGAGGCAGGTGAGGACGGTACTGTGCCTTGCACGGGATCGGCACGGCCACTGCGGGCTGACCCGGTCGACAGGCAGGTCGCGGGCCCGATCCGAGGGCGGGTCACCCCCACGACGATCCACGAGGATCACATGAGCGGAGGACGGATACAGCGATGATCTGGGACGACATTGCCGACGGAGGTGGCGAGGAGGACGGCCTCCCCCTGACCGTCCGGATCCGGGGACGCCTGCCGGAGCTCCAGCCCGCAATGCGACGGGTCGGTGAGTTCATCGTCGCGCGACCGAGCAAGGTCGCCGGAATGACGATCTCCGCCCTCGCCGAGGCCGTCAGCACCTCGGAGACGACGGTCATCCGGTTCTGCAGGGAGATCGGGGTGAAGGGCTACGCCCAACTCCGTCTCGCCCTGGCCGTCGAGGCCGGAGCCCGGACCAGGGAGGACATCCGGTCCGAGGAGTCCGCCGACATCGCCGAAGGCGACGACATTGCCTCCGTGGTCGAGAAGATCGCCTATGCGGACGCGCGTTCGGTGGCCGACACGGCGAAGGCTCTCTCGCTGTCCGAGCTCAGCGCCGTGGTGACCAGGATCGCTGGCGCCTCACGCACCGAGGTCTATGGCGTGGGCGCCTCCGGCATCGTGGGCACCGACCTCCAGCAGAAGCTGCACCGCATCGGTCTGGTCTCCTTCGCCTTCACGGATCCCCACCAGGCCGTGGCCTCCGCGACACTGCTCGACGCCACATCGGTGGCCATCGGGGTGTCACACTCAGGTTCGACGACCGACACGATCGACACCCTGCGTGTCGCCAAGCAGCGCGGAGCGACCACGGTGGCGATCACCAACGTCCCGGGTTCCGCGCTCGCCGAGCTCGCGGACTACACCCTGCTCACGGCAGCGCGTGAGACCACGTTCCGCGCCGGCGCGACCGGCAGCCGTCTGGCACAGCTCACCGTGGTGGACTGCCTCTTCGTGGCCGTGGCCCAGCAGACCTTCGACCGCAGCATCACAGCACTTGAGGAGACCCGGCAGGCCGCGCACATGCGCAACCGCTCCGAGTAGGTGGACCCGGCCACCGGGGGATGAGCGGGCGCACCCGGGATGACGGACATCTGCCGTCGGGGACCGACCCCCGTGAACCAGGGGCTCAGCCGATCACGCGTCCCACCCGGCCAGGCCACGTCTGGCCTGTTCCTCCAGGGTTGCCACACATCCTGCGGAGTCATTGGCCCAGGGCACGTAGTGGTACTCCCTGCCCCCTGCCTCCAGGAATGTCTCCCGGTTGAGGATGTCGATCTCCTCCAGGGTCTCCAGACAGTCGGCCATGAACCCCGGGCAGATGACATCCACACGGCGGGTTCCCGCCCGTCCCAGGTCACCCATGGTGTCGATGGTGGCCGGGCCGATCCAGCGGGCGGGCCCGAAGACCGACTGGAACCGGACCAGGAGGTCGCCCTCGTCGACGCCGAGGCGCCTGCGCAGGAGGGCAGCGGTGGTCTCGCACTCGCTGCGGTAGGGGTCTCCCGATCGGTGCATGGCGTGGGGGATCGAGTGGAAGCTCGCGACCAGCCGGTCCCCGGCTGCGAAGTCGGGGCGGCCGTTGCTCTCCCAGTGCTTCTCCAGGGCACCGGCCAGCGCCTCGACGTAGACGGAGGAGTCGGGGAAGGAGCGGATCGTGCGCACCTCCAGCTGGTCGCGCGCCCGCAGGGTCCAGCGGGCGACCTCGTCGATGACGGTGCCTGCGGAGGAGGCTGCGTACTGGGGGTAGGCGGGCAGGACCAGCACCCGGCGCACACCCTGGCGGTAGAGGTCGGACAGCACGTCACCCAGTGCCGGGTCCCCGTAGCGCATGGCGACACGCACGTCGGCGCGCTCACCCAGCAGGGTCTGCAGTTCCTGCGCCTGGCGCTGGGACCAGTGCATGAGCGGGGATCCCTCCTCCATCCAGATGGAGGCGTACTTGCGCGCGGAGTCGCGGGGCCGCACGCGCAGGATGATCCCCTCCAGGATGGGACGCCACAGCAGGGGGTGGGTCTCGATGACGCGCCTGTCGGAGAGGAACTCACGCAGGAAGGGCCGAACGGACCGGGCGGTGGGGGCTGCAGGAGTCCCCAGGTTCACCAGGACGACTGCGGGTGGCTGATCCGTGGGAGGCGGGGCATCGTGGAGCGCACGTGCCCCGGGATGCCTGCCCTCGCCTGCCCTTCCGCGCGATCCCCGGGACCCGGGCTCCTCCCGGGCTCCGCAGTCCCCCTGTCGGCCCTGCAGCGCCGCCTCCGCCGGGGTGTGGAGGGAGGGCGAGGGCGTCCCTGCACCGAGCTGACGATCTGACACATTGATTGACTCCGTCACGTCCCCCACCCTATCGACAACTGGGCGGCGCGCAGGACACTCGCAGTCCCCATCGGGACGGGACGCACCCACCTCCGTCGCGAGGAGTCAGGACAGGTGACCGGAGGTCTTCGTGATCCGCCGCTGCGCGCGCTCGGCCACCGAGGAGTCGTGGGTGACGACGACCATCGTGAAGCCCAGGCGCTGCCAGTGCTGTTCCAGCAGATCCATCACCTCCTCGCGCATCTGCTCGTCCAGGTTCCCCGTGGGCTCATCGGCCAGGATCACGCGGGGGCGTCTGACCAGGGCACGTGCAATGGCGACCCGCTGCTGCTGGCCTCCGGAGAGCTCACCGGGAAGGTGGTCCTCCCGACCCACCAGGCCCACCTCCGCGAGCGCCTCCATCGCGCGCCCGCGCCGCTCGGCGCCCCCCACGCCCAGTGGCACCAACCCCGCCTCCACGTTCTCACTGGCCGTCGGGAATCTCCAGGGTGACTCCTCCCAGTGCGCACACCGTTCGCGAGGTGCGGTAGGTCTTGGTGACGTTGTCCAGTCGGTACATGTCGTCTCTCTCCTCAGTCCACGCTCCGCAGGGCCGCCGCGGGGCGGAGCCTGCTGACCTTGATCGCGCCGGCACCGCCGGCCACCACGCCTCCCAGGAGGCTGACTCCCACGCCCAGGGCCACCGCTGCCGCGGAGGGTTCCAGGTGCAGAATCGTCGTCGACGTGGAGGCGGAAGCCATGCCCGGCTGTGCGCCTGCACCGGGCGTCCCGGCGCCCGGACCCGTGTCCGCTCCGCTTCCGGTTCCCGAGGAGTCCCCGGGAGCGGCGCCCTGTCCCGCGGGCATCTGCTGGGACATCCCCGGCATGGCCGGGGAGGCGCCTGCGGAGCCACCCAGAGTGATGCCCGCGGCATTGATCCCCAGCACGGCGGCCACACCGATCGCCAGACCGAGGAGACCACCGATGAGTGTCTGGACGAGGGTCTCAGCGACCACATTGCCCAGCACGCGCGAGTTGGACCACCCGATGGCCTTGAGGGTGCCCAGTTCCCGTGTCCTGCGTGTCACGGAGGAGATCGTGAAGAGGCTGGCCAGGAGGAAGGCGAGGGCGAGTGGGACGTAGACATCTGAGGCACCCTGGGAGGACACCTCGGAGAGGATGCCCACGACGGTGGCAGTGGTGTCGGAACCGAGGGTGATCGTGTCACCGACGGCCACGGAGTTGTCGCTCGCATAGGTGGGCGAGACGACTGCTGCATCCTCGTCCTCGCTGGTCAGCAACGCCCCGCTGGAGACTGTCATGTCACTGAGCGGCCCGACCTCGGTGGCGCTCGGATCGACGCCCATGATGCTCGTCTGGGCGAGGTCGAAGGATCCTCCGCCGAAGCCACCCAGGCCACCGGGACCACCACCCTCGCCGGGCGCACCGGGCTGGGCCTGCTGATCACTGGACCCGGAGTCCCCGGACCCACCGGAGTCCTGCTGCTGGATCGATCCCGAGAAGTCCATCTGTGTGAGTGACAGGGTGCCCGTCGCGGCGGCCACGCCCGATGTCTGGGAGAGCGTGTCGAGCACGGTCGAGCCCATGGTCTGGACCTCGGGGGCGACCATGACGCGGGTGGAGGACAGGGTGGTGCTCCCGTCGGCGCCCGTCTGGCCCGCTTCGGGGCCGAACTGCATGCGGTTCCCACCCCCGCTCTGGGCACCCTCACCGCGCGTCGGGGAGGACGTGATGGTGAGGTCCGTCCCCACCCCGTGGACGGCCTGGAGCACGGAGCTCTGTGCTGCCGCGATACCACTGGATGCGGCGGAGATGACCATGACCGCGGCCACGGCCAGAGCCATGCCGATGCTGATGATCGCCGTCTGGCGCTTGCGCCGGGTGATGCCCCGGCGGATGTACTCGAACACTCATCTCCTCAGATTCGATCCGATCTGCTGGAGGGGGCGCCAATGGCCCGGGTCGCAGCATTGCCCTGAGGAGGCTGTGGACCGACTGTGGAGAGGAGGGTCCTCAGCGCGGCAGGTTCGCCTCGATGAGGTCGATGATCGCCGGATCATCGGGAGTGGTGGTGGGGCGGAAACGGTGGACCGAGCCGTCGGGCAGGACCAGGAACTTCTCGAAGTTCCATCGCACCCGCCCGCCGTGGCCCTTGCGGTCCCTGGATCTCTTGAGCACGGTGAAGAGCGGGTGTTCCTCGCGCCCGTTGACCTTCACGCGTGCCATCACCGGAAACGTCACGCCGTAGGTGGTCGAGCAGAAGGTCTTGACATCCTCGTCCGTGGCGAGTTCCTGGTGGAACTGGTTGGAGGGGAAACCGATCACGGTGAACCCCCGGTCGCCGTAGCGTCTCTGGAGTTCCTCCAGGGCCTCGTACTGCGGAGCCAGGCCACATCGCGAGGCGACGTTGACCACCATCACGACCTCGCCGTGCCAGGCATCGAGCGTCGTGGTGGCACCGTCCATGGTGGTGAAGGGGATCGACCTGGGGTCCGCATCGACATTGGGTTCCATGACGGGATTCTCCTCCCCTC
>JAKECL010000438.1 GCA_030460725.1 Propionibacterium sp. | reverse complement strand
ACGACCCACCTCCACGCCGGGCCCGCCACGCCGGCGCCCCCGCACAGGAGGCGGACGCCCCCACCAGGCAGGGGGCGAGCACCGGCGCACGCCCCGCGCGCCGTCGGGGTGTCACGCGGACCTCCCTGCTCGGACGTGGAACGACCGCTTCTGCCGGTCCGGACCCGCGTCCCTCCTGGCGCCCGGTGCAGATGGGCCACGTGTCCGCCGGGTCGACGCCTCGCCGCCGTGCCCCCACCACCCGGTACAACCGTTCGGTGGTCGCCCCGCCGGTCCCGCTCATGGAGCGGCTCGGCCAGTGGGCCGTCATCGGACTCATCGTCCTCACCATCATCCTGATCGCCGTCGCTACGATCCAGAACAGGTTCGGCTCCCTCACCTCCATCATGGGAATGGGTGCCCACGTCATCGAGGAGGCTCGGACATGTCCGATTCCATGGACCACCGTCTAGGTGGACGCTACGAGGTCCGTTCACTGATCGGGCGGGGTGGCATGGCCGAGGTCCACCTCGGTTTCGACACGCGACTCCATCGCATCGTCGCGATCAAGATGCTGCGCATCGACCTGGCCCGGGACTCCATCTTCCAGGCCCGGTTCCGTCGTGAGGCGCAGGCTGCCGCCTCCCTCAACCACCCCAACATCGTCGCCGTCTACGACACCGGTGAGGAGGTCATCACCGCACCCGACGGGCGCGGTGTCTCCGTTCCCTACATCGTCATGGAGTACGTGGAAGGCCACACCGTCAAGGAGCTCCTGGCCGACGGCACCCCCGTCCCCATCGACGAGGCCGTGGAGATCGTCTCCGGGGTCCTCTCCGGGCTGGAGTACTCCCATGCGGCCGGCCTGGTCCACCGCGACATCAAGCCGGGCAACATCATGCTCACCACCGATGGCAAGGTGAAGGTGATGGACTTCGGCATCGCGCGCGCACTGGCCGACTCCCAAGCGACCATGACCCAGACCAATGCCGTGGTGGGAACCGCACAGTACCTCTCGCCCGAGCAGGCACGCGGGGAGCAGGTCGATGCCCGCTCCGACCTCTACTCCACGGGTGTGGTCCTCTTCGAGCTGCTCACGGGCCGCCCGCCCTTCCGGGGGGACTCCGCCGTGGCAGTGGCCTACCAGCACGTCTCAGCGATCCCGCCGACGCCGTCTTCCCTCACCCCCGACGTGCCCGAGGCCCTGGACCGTGTGGTCATGAAGGCGCTGGCGAAGAACCGGGACGACCGCTACTCCTCCGCCGCCGAGATGCGGGCCGACCTCATCCGTGCCGCCCGCGGCGCCGATGTCAACGCACCCGCCACGCAGGTGTGGACAGCGGCCGCCGGCTCTGACGCAGCCACCCAGACCCTGGCCATGGCTCCTCCACCCCCGCCGGCCTACACGGGTCCCACCCGCACCAACGGACAGGCGCCGTCACCGACCTCGACCATGACGGCGTTGGGCACCAACGGTGGGGGGAACACCGACATTGACGAGGCGGCCGCACACAAGGCACGCAAGAAGCGGAACGCGTGGATCACCGTCCTGGTGATCCTGGCGATCGCACTGGTCGGCGGGGGCATCGCCTTCGCCCTCAACCAGAACCGGGCCCCGGACCAGGTGGCCGTGCCCACGGGGCTGGTGAACCTCGACCCGGCGGATGCGCAGGCGAAGGTGGTGGCCGCAGGCCTCGTGTGGGCGGTCTCCCCCGACACCGCTGCCTCCGACAATGTGGAGGAGGGGAAGGTCGCCTCCGTCGATCCCGCGGAGGGCAAGTCCGTGGAGAAGGGATCCACCGTCACCGCCACGCTGTCCTCGGGTCCCTCCTCTGTCACGGTGCCCAGTGTCAAGGGCATGGACCAGGCCCAGGCACGTGATGCCCTGCAGAAGGAAGGTCTCGTGGTCGGTCAGATCTCGACCGAGAACGCTGCGGGCGTCGGCAAGGACATCGTCATCTCCACGACCCCCGCCATCGGCTCTCCTGTGAAGAAGGGCGACAGCATCGACCTGACGGTGGGGACGGGCAATGTGATGATCCCCGACGGTCTGGTGGGTCAGGACCAGGCGACAGTCGTGCAGGCCCTGAAGGACCTGGGCCTGAGCACCTCGGTGCAGACCGAGGTCAATGTCGCGCCCGAGGGCGAGGTCATCGGTCTGGACCCCGCCTCCGGCCTGGTGCCCATCAACTCCACGGTGACGGTCGCCGTCTCCTCGGGGCCCGCACCCACACCGACACCCACCCCCAC
>JAKECL010000437.1 GCA_030460725.1 Propionibacterium sp. | reverse complement strand
GGAGGCAAGCCGGTGGGTGGGTCCACCGGTGGTGGGCGCTCACGAGGGCGTCGCGGTGGCCAGGCGTCGGCACCGGCTGCCGGTCGTGGCGCCGGTCGTGGCGCCGACGAGGGCGGGCGCACCGCTGCACGCGGTGGCGGGCGACGCGCCTCGGAGGCGGGTGGCGCGCAGCAGCGCACATCCTCCCGCGGCGCGCAGCAGCGTGAACGCCAGCACGAGGGGCAGCACGAGGGCCAGCAACGCGGTCGCCGCTCCGCTGCATCCTCCCAGACCAGGTCCTCAAACACGGGGGCACGCTCGGGGGGTCGCAACCGTCGGGGCGACCAGGCGCCCTCCGTGGTTCCCAAGCGCCATCGGGCCGTCGTGTGGAGCACGGAGACCCCGCACCGCTGAGTGAGGGATCCGGGCCCCGGAACCACCGGTTCCCGAGCACTCATCCCCGGACCCCCGGCACCTCTGTGGTGCCGGGGGTTCTCCATACCGGGGCTCCTCCATGCCGACGCCGTCCCACCCCGGGCAGTCCCCGTCCGCGCCCAGACTCAGCCCTGCCCGGACTCGGCCTCCAGCACCGCGATGGCCAACTGGACCCTGTTCGTGGCCCCGAGCTTGACCAGCAGTGCGGAGACGTGCGTCTTCACCGTGGCCAGACCGAGGCACAGCTCCTCCGCAATCTCCGCATTGGTCAGACCGCGTGCCACCAGGCGGGCCACGTCCCACTCCCGGCCGGTCACCGAGTCCGGGCGCGATCGTCCTCGCGAGCGCCCCGCCACGGCTCCCTGCACCAGACGCTGGAGGACCGAGGGGGAGAATCGCCCCTCGCCGCGAGCGCAGGCCTGGACCGCGGCCAGGATCTCTTCCGGCGAGGAGTCCTTGAGCAGGAAGCCGGTGGCCCCGGCCTCCATCGCGTCCAGGACATGGTCGTCCTCGTCGAAGGCGGTGAGGACCAGGACGTGGGCGCCCCAGCGGGACTCCACGATCTCGCGGGTGGCGCGGATGCCGTCGCGGTGGGGCATGTGGAGGTCCATGAGGACGACCTCGGGGCGAAGCGAGCGCACCGCGTCACGCCCCGAGATCCCGTCCTTTCCCTCACCGACGACGCGGATGCCGGGATCGCCCTCCAGGATCAGGCGCAGGGCGGAGCGCACCAGGGGGTCGTCGTCGACGACCACGACATGGATCACGGTCCTCCCCCCTCACGTCGCCAGGGTGCCCACGCAGTCACGCCGAAGCGTCCCTGCCGCACCCCGGCCTCCACGGTGCCTCCGACCAGGGACAGTCGTTCCTCCAGGCCCGGCAGGCCACGCCCACCACCGGGCGCTCCGGCCCGCACGCCTGCGTCCTTCCAGCCTTCCCGGCCCTGCCAGGCCTCCGTCGGCTCGCCCGCGCCGTGGCCCCGCTGCTGCGTCGCGGTGCCGGGCAGGGCGTTGACGACCTCCAGGAGGACCCCCTGCTCATCTCCCGCACCTCCTCCGCTCCCCGCCGGGCGGGGTCGGAGCCTCCTGCGTGAAGAGCCTGGACCCGAGGAGCTGCCCAGACCCCAGCTGCCCAGACCCCAGCTGCCCGGGCCCCAACTGTCCGACCCCCGAGTGACCAGGTCCCGCGGCCCATCAGTGATCGCGAGCCTCAGCGACACCTCCTCACCCGGCGCGTGACGACGCGCATTGGTCAGGGACTCCTGGAGCACGCGCACCACGGTGTGACGCAGGGGGGCTGGCAGCTCCCCGAAGGCTCGGGCAGCCACCTGGGAGTGGGACCAGCCCGCAGGGAGTTCCGTACGGATGCGGGCCCCCGCCCTGGTCTCCGATTCCAGGAGGTCCTCGATGTCGCTCCAGGTTGCGCGCGAGGAGTCACCGGGATCGTCCTCGTGGAGGACCTGGAGAATGCTGCGCAGTTCCGTGTTCGCCGCCCGAGCGGCCTCGCGGATGGCGTGGGCCGACTCCCGCACGGTGGCCGGGTCGAGATCGGGTCGTGATTCCAGTGCACCCGCGTGCAGGGACACGAGGGACAGGCTGTGGGCCAGGGAGTCGTGCATCTCGCGGGCGATGCGCGCGCGTTCCTCGGCGCGTCCTTGCGCGATGCGCACCACCTGGATCTGCTCGGCGAGCTCCACGCGTTCGGCCAGGGAACGCACGCGCTCCTCCCTGGCCCCCAGGTCCAGCCCCAGGAGCACCGCCACCAACACCACGCCCAGGGAGAGGACCACCCCGCCCCACGCCTCCCCGGCCGCCGTC
>JAKECL010000436.1 GCA_030460725.1 Propionibacterium sp. | reverse complement strand
CATCGCGCGCACCGTGTGCACGCCGTAGTAGGCATCCACCGGCACCTCGCGTCGGCCCAGCTGGTCTTCCTCGATGCGGGTGCCCATGTTGTGCGGCCTTGTCCGGGGTCAGGGGTGGGGGCTGGGGTGGGCAGGTCCCATCCCTCGCGGGGACGAGGGCGGCGTCGACACCTCAGCAACGGTCCCAAGCATCGTAGAGCGCCTGGAGGCGATCCGCGGTGAACCCGTCGGCGAGTGCCACGACCAGCAGCAACCGGGCCTTCCATGCGGGCAGGCGGCCCGCCATGACCACGCCCCTGGACAGCAGGTCCATCTCGGAGCCGGGATAGGCATAGGTCTGTGTGCCCGTTCCTCCCTCCGGGCAGCGGGTACTCACCACGACGGGGCACCCGCGCGCCACCAGGTCCCCCAGCACCTGGGCTGCCGGGGCCGAGACATGCCCCAGACCCACCGCGGAGACCACCAGAGCCTCACATCCTGCCTCGTGCAGGACACGGAAGGCGCGACCGTCCTCGTCAATGCCCACACCCGCCTGCACCACCCAGGGGAGGCGGGTGGGGACGGGGAGTGGGTCTGGGTGCGGGTGTGGCCGGATGGCGCAGAGGTGGAGGACGCCCTCGCGGAACTCAGCGGCGATCGGAGCGCCCAGCGACCGGAAGGAGTCCGTCGACCTGGAATGTGTCTTCGTCACGTGGTCCGCCCAGTGGACTGTGTCGTCGAGGACCACCAGGACGCCCTGCCCCCGGGCGCGCGGATCGGTGGCGACGGTCGTGGCCTGCAACAGGTTGGCCGGGCCGTCCGCACCGGGCTGGGTGGCACCCCTCATGGCGCCGGTCAACACCAGCGGCTCCTCGCGGTCCCACAGGAGGTCCAGCAGGAAGGCCGTCTCCTCCAGGGTGTCGGTGCCGTGGGTGAGGACGA
This sequence comes from Propionibacterium sp., assembly GCA_030460725.1. GTDB lineage: Bacteria > Actinomycetota > Actinomycetes > Actinomycetales > Actinomycetaceae > Pauljensenia. The sequence goes on along the minus strand of JAKECL010000436.1, from coordinate 1,313 downwards.
CCCCCGCGCACCCGTCGGACACCCGTCCCCGGGCCCACTCCAGTGCCGTCAGGACGTCGGCGATCGTGATCGAGGGTGACCCGACACTGCACAGGGCGGCGGTCTCGACGCGGGCCCAGTGGGAGAGCTCGGGCACCGAGGCAACCAGGTCCGAGGCGTCCATCCGGGGGACCAGACCGGCAGAGCGCTCCCCGGAGGGGTCAGTGGTGGGGGCCGTGGTGTGCCCGTGGACATGTGCGTCGCCCACCCGGTCTGTGACAACCGCCTGAGCCATGGCAATGGTGCCCCCCATGGAACCCACCGCAATGCGGGGCAGGGATGCGGTGGCAGTGTTCCCACGGGTGCGGTCACCGGGGTGCACCGGGAGGGCGGCTCCCGGCTCGCGGGCCGGGGGAAGTCCATCCATGTCGAGTTCCTCCAAAGGGCAGCGGCGCGGTCGGGCGCGTCAGGAAGCGGACAGTGAGAAGCCGCCGTCACTGGTCAGGACCTGTCCGACCACCCAGGAGCCCGCGTCGGTGGCCAGCCAGGAGATGAGGTGGGCGGGATCGGCAGGTTCCCCGAAGCGCCCGAAGGGTGTGGCGGCCAGCAGCTCCTGCACGCGTTCCTCTCCACGGTCGGTGGTGTCGGGGTCCAGGTACCCGGTGTTGACGGGACCCGGGTTGATGGTGTTCAGGACGATGCCGAGGCCCAGCAGCTCCGCGGCGACCGTGGGGGTGACACCGGCGAGCGCCGCCTTGGAGGTGGCGTAGGCGACCTCACCGCGCATGGGGGAGTGGACCTGCCCGGACGTCATCCAGAAGACCTTGGCCCGGGGACGCGCGGGCTCTCCCGGGTGGCGCCAGTGCGCACCCGACCCGATCGCTTCACCCGGCAGGGCTGGTCGGGTGCGCGATCCTGCGACTCGGCGAGCGAAGTCGGCGGTGAGGAGCAGGGTCGCGCGCGCATTGACGTCCCAGTGGGCGTCGAGGCGGGCGGCGTCCATGTCCAGGATCGATCCGTCGGAACCGCTGCGCGCTTGGTTGCACACCAGGACCTCCAGGGAACCCGTGAGAGCGCTCGCCTCCTCCAGGAGTGGTCCGATGGTCTCCGCATCGCTGAGATCCGCATGCCTGTGGCCCAGCTGCGCGCCGGGAGCGAGGTGCGTACGCAGCTCCTCCACCAGGCAGTCGATGTCATCCCCGCCCCATGGCTGGGCGCGGTCATGGGGCGCGTAGTGGTGGAGGAAGACACTGGCCCCCAGGTCGGCCAGCGCGCAGGCGACGCCGAAACCGATGCCACGGCGCCTCGAGACGCCGGTGACCAAGGCGGTGCGA
>JAKECL010000435.1 GCA_030460725.1 Propionibacterium sp. | reverse complement strand
CACGGTGGGCCCCTCCCGGCGGGCCCCTGCGAGTGGACACGGGGAACCCTGCTGGTCGGGCCCCCACCAGCACAGACCCAGCCGCAGGCGCGCCTGCACGGTGAATGCCGACCTGGTGGAGGGTGCTCCCGGGGCGAGGAGGGGCCTATTCTCCCGCCATGGATCCTGAGGCTGTCGACGACGGCACCCCTGCCCCGCACCGACGTGGCACCGACGGCTACGCACCCGGCCGTGCGCGGCGGGCGCAGATCATCCAGGCGGCGATCGAGCTCTTCGGGGAGCACGGCTACAGGGCCACCTCCCTGCGCCAGATCGGTGCCCACTGCGGGATCACCCATGCCGGGGTGCTCCACCACTTCCCCACGAAGGAGGAGCTGCTCCTTGCCGTCCTCGACGCGCGCGATGCGGAGGACACCGCGGGCCTGCAGACGCGCGTGGCTTCCTGGGGGGACGCGATCGAACTGCTCATGGCCACCGTGCACGCCATCACGCAACGACGTCAGGTGGTCGAACTGTTCACGACCCTGGCGGCCGAGTCCACCACTGCCGACCACCCCGCCCACGCCCACTTCGCGCGCCGGTACGACTTTGCCCGCTCCATCATGGAGAAGGGCTATCGCATGGCTGAGCGCCAGGGAGTCCTGCGACCTGGAATCGACCCCGTCCAGGCGGCGGTACAGCTGGTGGCCGTCCTGGACGGCCTCCAGCTGCAGTGGCTGCTCAGCGGTGGAGAACTGGACATCGAGGCGCCCCTCAGGGCCTTCCTGGACTCCCAGCTCACGCAGGAGTGACCGCGGGCGCGGGTCCGGTGGTGCACCGGCACACCTGCGTCCGGTGACCGGGGGACACCGACACGCCCCGGGTCCATGACCGTGCAGTGACGACGCCCACAACCGTGACCTGCCGACCCGCATCACAGAGGCCGTCCTTCCCGAAAAACTGCGGAAGCGCCCTCGCGCACCGTCAACACCGGAGCAGAGCCCGCAGGTGCCCGGGGATGGCCCATGGCATTAAGGTAAGTCTGCCCTCACGATATTGAGGGTGCCCTTCCGCCATCCATCCAGGAGGTCCTTCCGTGCTCCGTGCCCGCACCACCGCCGCGCTCCTCGCGACGGCCGCCCTCGCCCTCGCCGGATGCTCCGGCGGCGCCACCCAGTCCGGGGATGCCGCTGCCTCCGGCGACGCCCAGAGCTCAGGAGCCGCCTCCACCACCCTGGCTGACGGGACCTTCCCGGTCACCATCCAGCACGCCTACGGCTCCACGACCATCGAGTCCCAACCCGAACGCGTCGCCACCGTCGCCTGGGCCAACCACGAGGTCCCCCTGGCACTCGGCGTCGTCCCGGTCGGGATGAGCAAGGCGCTGTGGGGGGACGACGACAATGACGGCGTCCTCCCCTGGGTCGAGGACAAGCTCCAGGAGCTGGGTGCCCAGACGCCCGTCCTCTTCGACGAGACCGACAGCATCGACTTCGAGGCCGTCGCCGACACCAACCCGGACGTGATCCTGGCCTCCTACTCGGGCCTGAGCCAGGAGGACTACGACACCCTCTCCAAGATCGCGCCGACCGTCGCCTACCCCGAGGTGGCCTGGGGGACATCGTATGAGGACATGATCCGCATGAACTCCGAGGCCATCGGGCTGGCCGCCTCCGGCGAGTCCCTCATCGAGGACCTCCACGCGACGGTGGATGCCGCCCTGGAGAAGCACCCGGCCCTCAAGGACTCGAAGGTCCTCTTCTCCTACCTCGATCCCGCGGACTTCTCCAAGGTCAGCTTCTACACCACCCACGACACCCGTCCCGGGTTCCTCAAGGACCTCGGCATGCCCGTCCCGGCGGTCGTGGAGGAGGAGTCGGCGAAGAGCGACGCGTTCTATGCCTCCCTCTCCGCCGAGGAGGCCGACCGCTTCGACGACGTCGACGTGTTCGTCACCTACGGTGACGCCGAGGGGACGATCATCGACCAGCTGCAGGCCGATCCGCTGCTCTCCACGGTCCCCGCAATCAAGGCGGGTCATGTCGCCGTCCTCGAGGGCTCGACGCCGCTGGCGGCCTCCGCGAACCCGTCTCCCCTGTCCATCCCATGGGGTATCGACGACTACTTCGCGCTGCTGGCCGGTGCGCTCGACCAGGCCCAGTGAGCGCCTGAGCCAGTGAGCACCGCCGCGCCCACCCTGGGTCACCCGCTGCCGGACGTCGCCCCATTGCGGGCTCTTCGTCATTCAGCGTGGTTTGGT
>JAKECL010000019.1 GCA_030460725.1 Propionibacterium sp. | reverse complement strand
CACCGCCCACGCCCACCGCCGAGGCGACCCGGTGGCACGATCCCGGGGCGGGGGCGAGTAGGTTTGGTGGCGGAGTCGCACCGGACCAGTTCGAATCCAGATAGACTGATCAGCCCCGTCCGGACGACGACGTCATGGGCACCCACTTCTGAAGGAACCGATGTGAAACTTGAATTGGAGGGGATCACCAAGGTCTTCGGCCCGCTCGTGGCCAATGACCACATCGACCTCGTCGTCGAACCCGGTGAGATCCACGCTCTCCTCGGAGAGAACGGAGCGGGCAAGTCCACGCTGATGAACGTCCTCTACGGGCTCTACCAGCCCGACGACGGACGCATCCTCATCGACGGGAAACCCATGACCTTCCGTGGTCCCGGGGACGCGGTGGCTGCGGGTATCGGCATGGTCCACCAGCACTTCATGCTCGTCCCCGTGTTCACCGTCGCGGAATCCGTGGCCCTGGGCTACGAGCCGGTGGGCGCCATGGGCGTCATCGACAAGTCGGCCGCCCGGCAGAAGGTGCGGGAGCTGTCCACCCGTTTCGGTTTCGACATCAACCCCGATGCCGTCATCGAGGACCTCTCAGTGGGGGCCCAGCAGCGCGTGGAGATCATCAAGGCACTCTCACGCGAGGCAAAGGTCCTGATCCTCGACGAGCCCACCGCGGTCCTCACCCCCCAGGAGACCGATGAGCTGATCACCATCATGGGGGAGTTGCGCGAGGCCGGAACCTCCATCGTCTTCATCACCCACAAGCTGCGGGAGGTCCGTGCCATCGCGGACCGCATCACCGTCATCCGACGCGGCAAGGTGGTGGGACAGGCGGAGCCGACCTCCACGGAGTCCGAACTGGCCTCCCTCATGGTGGGGCGTGCGGTGGATCTGGGGGTCGACAAGACTCCCGCCAAGCCCGGAGACCCGGTGCTGAGCTTCCAGGGCCTGTCGGTCCTGGACGAGACCGGACACGTGACACTTGACCACGTCGACCTGGACGTGCGGGCGGGGGAGATCCTGTGCGTGGCCGGTGTCCAGGGCAACGGCCAGACCGAGCTCTGCGAGGCGACCCTGGGATCCGTGAAGCCCGATGCCGGCACGATCAGCCTGGGGGGTACCGACATCGCCTCGATGTCCATCCGCCAGCGTCTGGAGGCAGGTCTGGGCTACGTGCCCGAGGACCGGTCCGAGGACGGCATGATCTCCACCTTCACGATCGCGGAGAACATGGTGCTCGACCAGTACTACCACCCGCCTTTCGCCAAGGGCATCTCCATGGACCTGGGACAGGTCCACTCCCACGCCGAGAAGCTGCGTGAGGAGTTCGACGTCCGCGTGACGAGCGTGGAGGACCCGATCTCGACCCTCTCGGGTGGCAATCAGCAGAAGGCGATCCTCGCCCGTGAGCTCTCCCGCCCCCTGCGCGCCCTGGTCGCCTCCCAGCCGACGCGTGGCCTGGACGTCGGCTCCATCGAGTTCGTCCACTCCCGCATCGTCGAGGAGCGGGACAAGGGGACCGCCGTCCTGGTCGTGTCCACCGAACTCGACGAGGTGACGGCTCTGGCGGATCGGATCGCCATCATGTACCGCGGTCGGATCGTGGGGATCGTTCCCCCCGACACCCCGCGTGACGTGCTCGGACTGATGATGGCCGGCGTCCCCCTGGGGGATGCCCGGGCCGAGGCCGAGGCACATCCCACCACCATTGAGGAGGCCGCAGAGTGAGCATCGTCCCCACCGAGCCCGTCGAACCGGAGAAGCCGGAGGCCACGCGCAGCTCCAACTGGCTCACGCGCATCCTCCAGCAGTTCTTCAGTCCGTCGGCAGGCACGATCGCCCTGGCCATCGGCGCGGCCCTGGTCATCGGTGCGCTGATCGTGGCGATCTTCGACGAGGATGTCCAGAGCAGCGCCGGATACCTCTTCGCCCGGCCCGCAGACTTCTTCGGGGCCTTCGCCGACGCTTTCGGAGGATTCTTCACCTCCCTGGTGCGCGGTTCGATCTTCGACTGGACCCAGTCCAGCGCGACCGCGGCCTTCCGACCGCTGTCGGAGACCCTGACACGTGCGGTGCCGCTCATCATCGCCGGCCTCGCCATCGCGGTGTCCTTCACGGCGGGCCTGTTCAACATCGGTGTCCAGGGCCAGCTGCTCATCGGCGGCGTGGTGGGTGGCTTCATCGGCTTCCAGTTCGCCCTCCCCTCGGGCCTCCACCTGCTGGCGGGCGTGGTCGGCGCGGTCGTCGGAGGTGCCCTGTGGGGCCTCATCCCCGGTGTCCTCAAGGCTCGCCTGGGGGCCAATGAGGTGATCGTGACCATCATGCTGAACTCGGTGGCGGCCTTCCTGGTCCAGTACCTGCTGACCACCCGCACGTTCATCGGCCCGAAGGGCTACCCGGGGAAGTCACAGAACGTGGACTCCACGGCCATGTACCCCCAGATCCTGGGTTCGGGCTTCCGCCTGCACCTGGGCTTCGTCGTGGCCATCGTGGCCGCCGTCTTCGTGTGGTGGCTGCTCAAGCGCTCCACCTTCGGTTTCGAGCTGCGGGCAGCGGGCGCCAACCCCTCCGCCGCGCGGACCGCCGGAATCAACGTGCCCAGGACCCTCATGCTCACACTGGTGATCTCCGGCGCGCTGGCGGGTCTGGCGGGAACCGCTCCGGTGCTGGGCACCGAGGGCGCGATCACCAACGGCACCGCGGCTTCCTACGGCTTCGACGCGATCACGGTGGCCCTGCTGGGACGCAACAGTCCCCTGGGCGTCGTCCTGGCGGGAACGCTCTTCGGAGCACTGAACGCCGGTGGTGCGCTCATGCAGTCCTCGGCGGGTATCCCCGTCGACATCGTCCAGATCACCCAGGCGATCATCGTGCTGCTCATCGCCGCTTCGGAGGCCATCCGCCACCGTCGTGCCCGCAAGACACTGGCCGCCCGCTCCGCGGAGGCCACCACCACGGAAGGAGCGGCGGCATGAGCACCACCACTGCCGCAGAACCGGTACGCGCCACCGCTGCCGAACAGGGGATCATCGCACCGGTCCAGTGGCGCGATCCCATCGTCTCCATCCTGATGACTCTGCTCACGCTGCTCATGGCGGTGCTGTCCTCCGGGTCCTCGCGGGTCTCCTTCTCCGGGGCGACCTCCTGGTTCGCCATGGGGGAGCTCACCGTTCCCGCTCTGGCCACAGGACTGGTCCTCACCCTGGTGGCCGCGGCCGCGACCGGTGTCATCTGGATGCACGCCCTGCGACGTCGCGAAGCCTCCGGCTGGCTCATGCTGGCGGTGGGCCTGGCCTTCGTCCTGACCTTCCTGGTGTGGACCGTGGCGGACAAGCCCAATGCGATCCTGCCCGTCGTCTCGCTGCTGGCCGGTGGTCTGGTCTTCGCGACCCCGCTGGTCTTCGGCTCCCTGGCGGGTGTGGTGTGCGAACGCTCCGGTGTCATCAACATTGCCATTGAGGGGCAGTTGCTGGCCGGTGCCTTCCTGGGGGTCGTCGTCGCCTCCGTGGCGGGCAGCCCGTGGCTGGGGCTCATCGGCGCGCCGATTGCAGGCATGGCGGTGGCAGCGCTCCTGGCACTGTTCACCATCAAGTACCGCGCCGACCACATCGTCGTCGGTGTCGTCCTCAACATGCTGGTCCTGGGCGTGACCTCCTTCCTCTTCTCGACCCTGCTCAAGCAGACGCCCACCCTGAACCGCGGCAGCCGCCTCCCGGTCCTGGGAATCCCGGTGCTCAAGGACATCCCCGTCATCGGCCCGGTCCTGTTCAACCAGACGATCCTCGTGTACCTGATGTACGCAGCCGTCATCATCTTGCAGTTCATGGTGTTCAACTCACGGTGGGGCCTGCGCATGCGTGCCTCCGGTGAACATCCCCGCGCTGCGGACACGGTCGGGATCAAGGTCAATCGCATCCGCTGGCAGAACGTCATCCTCGGTGGCGCGCTGGCGGGCCTGGGCGGTGCGTTCTTCACGGTCGGCCAGGGTCTGGCCTTCACCAAGGACATGGCCGCGGGCAACGGCTTCATCGCCCTGGCCGCCATGATCCTGGGTCGCTGGAACCCCAAGGGCGCATTGGCCGCAGGTCTGCTCTTCGGATTCGCCACCAATCTCGGCGCCGTCATGCAGGCTGTCGGGGCGGACATCCCCTCGCAGTTCCTCCTCATGATCCCCTACATCGTCACCATCCTGGCGGTGGCGGGCTTCGTGGGCGCCGTGCGGGCGCCCGCTGCAGAGGGCAAGGCATATCCGTGACAGGTGCGTGTGGCCGCCCTCGCCCCCCTGCATCGTGGGGTGGACGAGGGCGGCGCTGCGCCAGGGGCAAGGACAAGGAGGAGGACTGATGGCGAAGACGATCGGGGCGGCCACATGGGCCGGACTTCACCGGGAGGCAGTGGCGGCCATGGGCCGGGCCTACGTCCCCTACTCGCGCTACCCCGTGGGGGCTGCGGCCCTGGTGGACGACGGGCGCGTGGTAACCGGATGCAATGTGGAGAACGCTGCCTACGGGGTGGCGCTGTGTGCAGAGTGCGGACTGGTCTCCGAACTGGTCAACAGCGGGGGAGGACGCCTGGTCGCCTTCGCCTGCGTGAACGCCCACGGGGACGCGATCTCGCCGTGCGGGCGCTGCCGCCAGCTGCTCATGGAACACGGGGGGCCGGATCTGCAGCTTGCCATGCCCGGTGGCACGATGACGATGCAGGAGGTCCTGCCCGGCGCATTTGGGACAGGCGACCTCGACCAGGTCAGGGACGACATCCAGGAGGACATGTGAGCACCGAACCCTTCGACGCGGTTGACGTGATCGCCGCCAAGCGCGACGGCCACCGGCTGGAGGACGCCCAGATCGACTGGGTGATCGACGCCTACACCCGAGGCGTCGTCGCGGATGAGCAGATGTCGGCGCTGGCCATGGCCGTCTTCCTCAACGGCATGGATCGTGCCGAGATCAAGCGCTGGACCGATGCGATGATCGCCTCGGGGGAGCGGATGGACTTCTCCTCCCTGCCCCGGCCCACTGCGGACAAGCACTCCACGGGCGGGGTGGGGGACAAGATCACACTGCCATTGGCTCCCCTGGTTGCCGTGTTCGACGTGGCCGTGCCCCAGCTGTCGGGGCGGGGCCTGGGGCACACGGGCGGCACCCTGGACAAGATGGAGTCCATCCCCGGGTGGCAGGCCACCATGTCCAATGAGCGCATCATGGAGATCCTGGGGACGGGCGCTGGCGCCGTCATCTGCGCGGCGGGTTCTGGTCTGGCTCCCGCAGACCGCAAGCTCTACGCCCTGCGCGACACCACCGCCACCGTGGAGTGCGTACCCCTGATCGCCTCCTCGATCATGTCGAAGAAGATCGCGGAGGGCACCGGTGCCCTGGTCCTGGACGTCAAGGTCGGCTCCGGCGCCTTCATGAAGACCCGGGACCGTGCCGAGGAGTTGGCGCGCACCATGGTGGACCTGGGCAGCGACGCAGGTGTCGACACCGTCGCCCTGCTCACCGACATGTCCACGCCCCTGGGACTGACCGTGGGCAACGCCCTGGAGGTCCGGGAGTCCGTGGAGGTGCTCGCCGGTGGTGGGCCCGCCGATGTCGTGGAGCTGACGGTGGCGCTGGCGCGCGAGATGCTGCGACAGGCCGGACGCCCCGATGCGGATCCTGAGGCCGCCCTCAAGGACGGTCGGGCCATGGACCGCTGGCGTGACATGGTGCGCGCCCAGGGTGGGGACCCGGAGGCCCCCCTGCCCGTGGCCAACCACCTCGACACCGTGGTCGCCGAGGCCGACGGCTACCTCACCCGTCTGGATGCACTGTCGGTGGGAGTGGCCTCCTGGCGTCTGGGGGCGGGCCGGGCCCGCAAGGAGGACGCGGTGCAGGCCGAGGCCGGGATCGAGATCCTCGCCAAGCCCGGTGAGCGCGTGGTCAAGGGCCAGCCCCTGCTCACCCTGCACACCCAGACCCCGGAGCGTTTCGAGAGGGCCCGCCAGGCCCTGTCCGGCGCGATCGTCATTGGGCCCGACGCTCCGGACCGGCCCGGGTCCGTGGTGCTGGGACGCATCGATCCACGGTGACGCCTCTGGGTGATTCTCCGACGAGCGTTGTGCCGGAGACCGGCGGGTCGGGGGCGTCGGCGCCGGGTGGTGCGCGATCTGGGGGTGGAGACCCGTCCCCGGCCGCGCCCAATGGGGCCCGCTCCACGGCATCCGAGCAATGCCGCGGGCTGCCCGGCCAGTCGGGTGCTGCATCGGACCACGTGGGTGGCCTGCCCGTGGTGGCGCGGCGGTTGCCTGCCCAGGTGGATCCCACCACCTGCGGGATCGCCGCTCTTGCTGTGGTGGCGGCCCGCACGGGGGCCCTGCCCGGCTACCTGGGGGCGGGACGCGACCACCACCTCCGGGTCCAGCAGCGACTGCATTCACTGGCCGCCCGTACCGTGCTGCCCTGGCCACAGGCCTGGGGGACATCGCCCTGGGCGCTGGCGTCACTGGCAGGCGGCGCCACCGGGTACGCCCACCACCTCCTGCCCTGGGGAGAGGGTACGCTGCGCGCCACGGAGGAAGCACTGGCGTCCGGCCGCGACGTCTTCCTCTACGTGGGGGGTCGGGAAACACCGGTGTCGAGCGGCGCGGACTCGGTGTGGGGATCGGTGTCGCGATCGGTGGGGGGATTCGTGCGGGGATTGCTGAGGGGACCCGCCACGGATCCTGGCGTCCCCACCTCGGGGCCCGCCGCGTCTTCGAGACCCGCAGGGGCGGGCCCTGTCGCCACGGACGGGTCGGGCATCTGGCACCGTCTTGGCCCACGCGCCGCGGAACTGGTCGGCCAGTGGGGCCTGGACCTGGTTCCCCGCCACGTCGTGGCCCTGCTGGCGGGTGGCCGCCACGCCGGGGCATTCACGGTGTTCGAGCCCTCCTCGGGCATGGTCACCGAGGTCCCCCGAACCGTGTTCCAGGGCTCGGCGCCCCTGCCCGGAGCGCCGTTCGGTCACTGGAGCCGCCCACTGTTCGCGGTGGTGCCCCGACCGTGACCACTGCCAGAATCGTGGGACCGGAGCTGTCCCCGGCCGGGAGGGCCCGGGCACCGGGCCCCGCTCGCGTTCCCGCGCCCCGGTGCCGCACCCCTGTGCCCGGGGGGAACCGGACCACTGCGGGCACTGCAGGAGTCACCCCTGCGGCACCCTCCACCACGCCCTGAATGACAGACCCACACATCGATCCCGGTCAGTGCCGGGAGACACGGAAGGACTCACCATGACCACTCGATCCGAACTGGCCGCCATGATCGACCACACGCTGCTCAAGCCGGAGGCGACGGATGCGGACGTGCGCGCCCTCGTCGCGGAGGCGGCTGAACTGGGGACATACTCCGTCTGCGTCTCGCCCTCGTTGCTGCCGGTGGACGCGCCGGAGGGCCTGCACGTCGCCTGTGTGTGCGGCTTCCCCTCCGGAGCCCACAAGTCCGAGGTCAAGGCCGCGGAAGCCGCTCGCGCGGTGGCCGACGGAGCCCAGGAGGTCGACATGGTCATCAACCTCGGCCTGGCCAAGCAGGGGGACTGGACGGGGGTGGAGGAGGACATCCGCGCGGTGCGAGAGGCCTGCGAAGGCGCGTTGCTCAAGGTCATCATCGAGTCGGCCGTGCTCACGGATGAGGAGATCGTGGCTGCCTGCAAGGCGTCGGAGACGGCTGGCGCCGATTACGTGAAGACCTCCACCGGGTTCCACCCCGCCGGTGGTGCCTCGGTGCACGCCGTGGAGCTCATGCGCCAGACGGTGGGGGACCGGCTGGGGGTCAAGGCTTCCGGGGGCATCCGCACGGCTGAGGCAGCGGAGGCAATGGTGGCCGCAGGGGCATCCCGTCTGGGCCTGTCGGCCTCACGCTCGGTCCTCGACTCCCTGCCAGCCTGATCCCAGGACGGACTTCGAGCCCAAACAGGACGGACTTCGCCACCCTCTGGCGAAGTCCGTCCTGTTTTCTGGCGAGGTCCGTCCTGTTCTGTGCCGAGGTCCGTCCTCATCTTTGTCAGCGTCCCTCGCCCGGGTCGACCCGTGGGCGCCCCTCCCCTCCACCCGTGCCTCTGCGCGAGGAACCGCACCATGGCGGCATCACCCGCGTCGACGAGGGCGACGCCGCAGACAGGGGTCGAGCGACATCCGGCCGATGCCGACGAACACCCCGCGTCGTGCCAGGTCACAGGCACCAGCAAGCAGTGGTGCGCGACCACGGGTGGAGCATGGTCTGTCGCAGGCTGACGGGAGCATGCAGGTCGGCGCCTCAGACCTCCGAGTCGATCGGGGGAAGCGTCCCCAGCCAGTAGTCACTGCCGTCCGCAGTCCTGAGGATGCGACCGGAGTCCACGAGCAGGCGACGCATGAACACCGCGTCGTCCACGATCCGCGCCAGGCGCGCCGTGAGTTCCCGCTCGCCGAGGTGCTCGCCTTCGTCGAGGAGACTGACGGTCACGAGGTCGAGCACAGGCTCCCGGCTCTTCCGACGCCTGGGAAGGTCGAGGAGACGCCCGTCGCGGAAGAAACGGCGTCGCGCGTCCTCGTGCACGCAGGAGTTGAGTTCCATGTGATCACCTGACGATCCGTTGGGGTCCGCCTCTGCCGACCGTTCAGATCCCCAGGGCGGCCCTCATGTCGTCCTTCACCGCTTCCAGTCGCGCTGCAGCTTCCACGCGCGCTGCCGCCACGTCGCCGCCACGCACGGGCACGATGACCTCGCAGTAGCACTTGAGCTTCGGCTCGGTGCCCGAGGGGCGCGCGACCACCCGGTCATCCGCCGCGGTGCGGAAGGACAATCCGTCGGTGGGAGGCAGTTCCGGGGATCCCAGGGACAGGTCAATGGTCTCCACGACCTCGGAGCCCGCCAGGGAGGGCACACCGTGGGCGCGGAGGTTGGCCATACCGGTGGCGATCAGGGACAGGTCCTCCACGCGGATGGTCAGCGGCGACGTCGCGTGCAGGCCGTACTCGACGGCCAGCTCGTCCAGGACGCCCAGCAGGCTCTCACCCGCCTCCTTGCGCTGCCATGCCAGCGTCGCCAGCTTCAGGCAGGCGGAGATCCCGTCCTTGTCACGCACGTGGTCGGGGTCCACGCAGTAGCCGAGCGCCTCCTCGTACCCGAAGACCAGGCCCTCCACGCGCGAGATCCACTTGAAGCCGGTCAGCGTATTGCGGTGTCCCACCCCGTGGGTGGCGGCGATGCGCCCCAGCAGGCGGGAGGAGACGATCGAGTTCGCCAGGATCGCTCCCCGGGCCGACACGCCCTCGCCGGATCCCTCGCCGCGATGCTCGCGCGCGGCCTGCAGGCCCAGCACGTCACCGACCTCGTCGCCGGAGAGCTGGCGCCACCCGCCATCCACCGTCGGGTCGGGCACGGCCGCCGAGCAGCGGTCCGCGTCGGGGTCATTGGCCAGGATGATGTCGGCATCCACGCGCCGCGCCAGCTCCATGGACAGGTCCAGGGCCCCCGGTTCCTCGGGGTTGGGGAAGCGGACGGTCGGGAAGTCCGGGTCGGGCTCCTGCTGCTCGGCGACGACGTGGACATCGGAGAAGCCTGCACGGTGGAGCGCCTCCAGGGCGGGGGCACCTCCGACCCCGTGCATGGAGGTGAGCACGACACGCAGGTCCTTGGCGCCCGCGGGCACCAGTGAGACCGCGCGGTCGATGTAGGCCTCGAGGATGTCCTCGCCCAGGACCTCCCAGCCAGACTCGGCGCGCGCCACAGATGCCACGGAGGGCACTGCGGTGATGGCCTCGAAGATCTCGCGGTCGAAGGGCGGCACGATCTGGGCGCCCTGTCCGCCGTCGGTGACCACGCGCCCGCCGAGGTAGACCTTGTACCCGTTGTCCTCGGGCGGATTGTGGGAGGCGGTGACCATGACCGCGGCGTCACAGCCCAGATGGCGCAGAGCGAAGGCCGTGACCGGGGTGGGCAGTGCGCGCGGGAGCAGGAAGGCACGACCCCCCGCCGCGACGGCGACGGCCGCGGTGTCCAGCGCGAAACGGTGCGAGTTGTACCGGGCGTCGTAGCCGATGACGACGGTGAACCCGTCTCCGACATGGTTGTGGAGGACCTTCATCAGGCCTGCGGCCGCGCGGATGACCACGGCCCTGTTCATGCGGTGGGGGCCACCCCCGAGGTGTCCGCGCAGGCCGGCGGTGCCGAACTCCAGCAGTCCGGAGAAGCGGTCGGCGAGTTCTGTCGCCGCGGCTGCCTCCCCTGACTGCGCGGCCGTGAGCAGGTCAGCCAGTTCCCCGGCCGTGACCTGGTCGGGATCGTCCTCGATCCACGCCTGGACGGTATCCACGTCGTATGAGGTCATCGTTCCTCCGCTTCCGTTCCCGGAGTCTGCGTCCCCGGTGCTTGCAGTCCCGATCCGCGCCTCGTGGGCACCGGGGGTCTCCCCGGTCGGATCCGGCCTCCCAGCCTAGCGTGCGTGGCGCGAGGCCGTTCCTCTTCGGTGCGTGGTGCGTGGTGCGAGGTCCGCGGTGCCGATGTGGCCGCCGCGCCGAACCCGGTGTGCCTCTGCCCGAGTGGGCCCTCCGCGCGCACGAGGGCGGCGCGGCGCGAGTTGGCCGACTCGTGGCTGACGCCTGGGCCCTCCGCATGCACGAGGGCGGCGCCTGTGCCGGGTCGCGCTCGCGGGTGTCGCTGCGATCATTGAGCGGGAAGCGGGAAGCGGGAAGCGGGAAGCGGGAAGCGGGGAACCGGGGACCCGGGGTGGCAGCCGGTCGCACCGGGCGCGAGGCGCGCCCGCCCTCGTCACTCCATGCGCGCCACGATGTCGGCCAGCAGGCGGGCGATGCGCGGGGCGGCCTCCTGCCCGGCCTCCAGCACCTCCGCGTGGGAGAGGGGAGTGGGGGAGATCCCCGCGGCCAGGTTTGTCATGAGCGAGAGCCCGAGGACCTCCATCCCCGCCTCGCGTGCGGCGATGGCCTCCAGGGTGGTGGACATTCCCACCAGGTCGCCTCCGATGATACCGGCCATGCGGACCTCGGCGGGGGTCTCGTAGTGGGGGCCGGGGAACTGGACATAGACGCCCTCGGGCAGGGAGGCATCGACCTGGTGGGCGAGGTCGCGCAGACGCTGGCTGTAGAGGTCGGTGAGGTCGACGAAGGTCGCGCCCTCCAGCGGGGAGGTGGCGGTGAGGTTGATGTGGTCGCGGATGAGGACCACCTGACCCGGCGCCCAGTCGGGGTTCAGCCCCCCGCATCCGTTGGTGAGGACCACGCGGGTGGCACCCGTGGCGGCCGCGGTGCGCATGCCGTGGGCGACCGCGCGCACCCCGCGACCCTCGTAGAGATGGGTGCGCGAGCCCAGGACCAGGGCCACGCGCTGGGAGTCGTGGAGGCGGATGGAGCGCATGACGGGGACGTGTCCGGCGACCGCGGGGGCGTGGAAGCCGGGGACCTCGGCGGCGGGGATCTCGGAGACCGTCTCGCCGATGAGGTCTGCGGCCTGGCCCCACCCCGACCCCAGGACGAGGGCGAGGTCGTGGTGCGCGATGCCGGAGCGATCGGCGATGACGGAGGCTGCCCGGGCAGCGCGCTCAAGGGGGGTCTCGGCGGGGGCGGCAGCGTGGCGTGCGGGCTGTTCCATGCGTCCACGCTA
>JAKECL010000434.1 GCA_030460725.1 Propionibacterium sp. | reverse complement strand
TCGTCGCAGAAGACGACGGACTTCGACGAAAAAGGGGACGGACTTCGCGGGGGTCAGCGGGAGGGCTTTGAGAGCTCCTTGATGATGCCGTCCGTCCAGGCGTCGATGTCGTTCCAGTCGCGGAAATCACCCTCAACCGCGCCGGCCAGGCGGGCGATGGAACGCTCCCTCAGGGAGAGCTTGGAGGGGACGTAGCGTCCAGGGAAGGTGCGGTGGTGGACCACGTGGACCTTCATGAGGACCGGCCCGATGCGGGACGGATCCTGCGGGGAGTGCTTGGGGACCCCGGACAGGCCCACCGAGTAGGCCCACACCGGGATCCGGTTCAGGGCCGTCTCGAAACGTTGCAGGAAGGAGGTGGCCGTCTCCATCCACTGGGTCATGTAGACCGCGGAACCGATGATGACGGCGTCAATGCCGTCCAGGGTGACGACATCCTGGGGAGCCTGGCGCACGACCTCGAAGCCGGCTGCCCGCAGCCGCTCGGCGATGGCATCTGCGATCTCGGTGGTGGTTCCGTGCTTCGATGATGCGGTGACGAGGATCTTCATGTCCTCCAGTGTGGCAGACGGTCGGACCGGTGAGGGTATCGAAGGTCCCCCATGAGTCACGGGGCACATCCGAACCCGTCCGATCCGACCGTCGGAGGAGACCTCGGTCCCCTCAGGAGCGCAGCTGCGCCCCCAGTGTCTTGTGGGCCTTCTTCACCACGGCGTGTCGCACCTGCGCGGACTCCTCCGCGGTCAGCGTGTGGTCCGCGGCCCGCAGCCGGAGCGCGAAGGCGAGCGAGCGCTGCCCCTCGGGCACCTGGTCGCCCTCGTAGACGTCGAAGAGGGTGACCTCCTCCACCAGGGATCCGGCCGCCTGACGCACCACCTGCTCCACGCGGGAGACCGGGATGTCGGCGGGCACCACCAGGGCGATGTCCTCCTTGGCGAGGGGGTAGGTGGAGACGGGGCGCACCTGGATGGGCTCGGGGTCCATGACGGAGACCAGCGCCTCCAGGTCCAGCTCGAAGGCCACGGAGCGGGCGGGAAGCCCGAAGGCCTTCGCCGCAGCCGGGTGGAGCTCACCAGCCATCGCCAGATCCACCAGGTCGCGCCCACGACGCGCGAAGACACGCGCCACACGTCCGGGGTGCCAGGGAGCGACCTCCGCCGGGTCACTGGCTGGCGTGGGCATGGGGGCACCCGGGGCCCGACGGTGCTCAGCCTCCCAGGCACGCGTCACCTCGACACGCACCCCCAGGACGGAGGCCACACGACGCACCGCCTCCACGGCATCCGCCCAGTCCACGGCGCGCGCCGGGGAGAGCACTCCGGGTTCGGTGGCCGATCCGGCCATCACACCGCCCACGTGCCAGGGCTGTGCCGGTACCCCTGCACGCAGTGCCGCCAGAACCTCGTCGCTGGGTCGCTGCTCGGCGGAGGGCAGGTCCGCAGGGACCGTTCCCGCGGGACGGGCGACGGTGGACACCTCGAAGACGGCCAGGGAGGCGGCGCCGCGCGAGGCATTGCGTCCCGCGACGTCGAGCAGGGTGTCCAGCACCGAGGTGCGCAGCTGGGCCGCGTCCTCGGCCAGCGGGTTGCGCAGGCGCACGGCCGCGCGGCGCGGATCGCCCAACGCCAGGCCCTGACGGTCGAAGGAGTCGGAGACGAAGGGGTAGGACTCCACCTCGACCATCCCCGCCTGGGCCAGGGTGTCGGCCACGGCGCGACGCGCCTGCTGGGCGAGGGTCAGTCCGGAACCGGCAGGCGCCTGGGGCAGGTGGGAGGGGATGTTGTCGTAGCCGTCCAGGCGTGCGACCTCCTCCACCAGGTCCGCGGGCTCGCGCAGGTCGGGTCGCCATGAGGGGACGGTGACCTCCCAGCTGGCGCCGGAGTCGGAGGGCTCCACGGTGCAGCCGATGCATTCCAGGAGCTCACGCACGCGCTGGTCCCCGTACTCCACGCCTGTGAGTCGGCGCGGTTCCGAGGTCAGCATCCGCACGCGTGCAGGGGGCTCCACACGGTCGAGGTCCGAGACCGCGGCGTCGGCGCGGCCCCCGCCGTACTCGACCAGCAGGTCCACGGCGCGTTGGGCGGCCACTGCGGGAAGCAGGGGGTCCGTACCGCGCTCGAAGCGCTTGGAGGCCTCGGAGGGCAGGCGGTGGCGGGGGGGGGGGGGGGGCCCCCCCCCCCGGGGGATAGTGGGGGGCCCCACGGGGGTTTGGGGTGGGGGGACGCCCCCCCCGGGGGTGAGGGCCCCCACA
>JAKECL010000018.1 GCA_030460725.1 Propionibacterium sp. | reverse complement strand
CAGGTGCACACACAGGTGAACGCCCAGGTGCACACGCAGGTGCACACACAGGTGGACGCCCAGGTGCGCACGTCGCGCTCGGAGTCCCGCCGAAGTCCGTCCCCAAAACCGTCGAAGTCCGTCCCCAAACTCGCCGAGGTCCGCCCTCGTTCCTGTTTCTGCCGAGTCCGCCCGGTGGGGAAGACCCCCCACATCGCACGCGCGACCACGTTCCCGCCGCAGCCGATGCACCCGACACCCGACGCCCTCGCAGGGCGGGCGCGACGTCCGGGCCCCGTTGCGCGCCAGCGAATGCCCACGCGCACGGCGTGAGAGGATGACAAGGAGACACTCCCTGCGGAAGGACGACTCGTGGCCCGGCCGCGCGGACACAAGACTCCAGCTCAGGAACCCTCCGGGCACAGCTCCGGGCACACGCCGCCCGGGCGCGGCATCCCAGCGCGGCGCACCCCCGACCGCGTCAGCCCCCGGCGCACCCCCACCGAGCCACCCGGCCTGCTCCTGGAGATTCGCGACGTCACGCGCACGGTCTCGGGCCTCCGCATCCTGGCACGCACCTCACTGCAGATCCACGCCGGAACCTGCACGGTGCTGCGCGGGGAGAACGGCTCCGGAAAGACCACTCTGCTGCGCGTCCTACTGGGCCTGGATGCCCCGAGCACGGGAACCCTGCGCCTGGTGCCCGGCGCGCTGGAGCGACGCGAGATCTCGCACGTCATCCAGCCTCCCCCCACGTTCGAGAACCTCACGGTCGCCGAGCACCTGCTCTTCGTCCGCGCCTCGTGGGGCCTCCCCCCGGGACTGGAACCCGCCCTGGCCCTGCTGCGCGCCTTCGATGCGGAGCGACTGGCCCGTCACTTCCCCGACGAGCTCTCCTCCGGCGAGTCCCAGATCTTCGCCCTGTGCCTGGGACTGGCCCGACCTGCGCGCCTCCTGGTCCTCGACGAACCCGAGCAGCGCCTCGACACCGGTCGGCGCAGCGCCCTGGCGGATCTCCTGCGTCTTCGCCTGGACGAGGGCGCCGCGGTGGTCATGGCGACCCACGCCCCTGACCTGCTGGAGTCCGTGGCAGACGAGGTCATTGACCTGGCCGCCCCCGAATGAGGACTCGCCGATGACCAGTTCCTCCCTGCACGTTCCCCTCAGTGCCCCGGCCCCGGGACGCGAGGCTCTCGCGCGCGCCCGCCGTATCGTCCACGAGGGCGGACCGACCCGACGGGACCTCTTCTATCGCGCCTATGTTTCGCTGCTGGTGGGAGGCGTGCTGGGGGTGCCGGTGCTCACGGGTCTCACATCGGTTGTCCCCGCGGACCGCGTCGCCCAGGTCGTGTGGATGGTGCGGATGTGTTGCGCCCTGCCACTGGTCCTCGCCGCTCTCGCGCCCACCCATCTGGGGCCTGTCATCACCTCCGACGGAGAACTCCACTACCTGGTCGAAGGCCCCTTCGGCGCACGCCGGGTGCTGGCGGGACGAACCTGGACGGTGCTGGTCGCCGCCCTGTCCGCGACCACGGTGGTGATGGTGACCGTGTGTGCGGGGCTCGGGCTGGGAGGGGTGGAGATGCTCCTCAGCTGCGTGTGGATGATGGGCCAGACCGCCCTGACCTTCGCCGTCCTCCTGGGTGTCCAGACCCGCTTCGCCGCACCTGTGCGGGTTGTGGGTCTGCTGTGCGGGGTGGCGACGGTGGTGGTCCTGCGCCTCGCGGCCGTGTCGGGCGGTGCAGGGACGAGGGCGGACGCGGTGGCGGGTTCCGGGACCGTCCCGGGCCTGGGAGGAGGTGTGGGTGTCGCCGCCCGCTGGGCGCTCGGTGGTGGTGCCGATCTCGCGGGGGCGGTGGTGTCGGGAGTCCTCACCCTGGCAGTGGTGGCCGCGGTCCCGCTGGCACTGGGGGCCGTCCCGGCCCGTGTCCTGGCCCATGACCTGCGCGTGCGCCACCTGATCCGCACGGGGTTGGGCAGCGGGGACTCGGGAGTGCTCGCAGTGCACGACGGCCCCCCACGGCGCAGGCTGCGTGGGCGCACACTCGGGTTCGGCAGTGGCGGTCCTGTACGCCGCGCGCTGAGCGTCGACACCCTGGACCTCCTGCGCACACCTGGACGGGTGGGTGCGGCCCTGGTCGTGGTGCTGGTGTGTGGTGTGTGGGCAGGCGCGCTCGGCGCTGGGACAGCGGAAGTGCCGACGCGCTGGCTCACCACCTCACCCGGTGACGCAGGAGCCCCGATGATCTCCCTCCCCGTGACGGCCCTTGCCCCGGTTGTCCTGGTGGGAGCCCAGTGGTCCTTCACCCGCCTCACCCGTGCGCTGTCCAATGTGGTGGGGACCCTCGGTGCGGGGCGACTGGACCGCTCGTCCTTCCCGGTCGTGATCGTCTCCCACCTGCTCCTGCCCGGCCTCCTCCACCTCGTGGCCACCGCTGTGGGCCTGGCCCTGGGAGCCGCCTGCGCAGCGGGAGGTGTGGCGAGGGCGACCCCGGCCGCAGGATCCGGGGCGGTGCTGGCCGTGGCCGAGACGGCCGGGGTGGATCATGCAGCTCTGCTGTGGGCTGCGACCGGTGTGGTTGTCCTCGCCGCCCCATTGGCCTCACTGACGCTCATCGCGTCGGCATCGCCGCCGTTGGCGCTGCTCGCCCCCGCTCCCACGGCCTTCGGCGATTCCTCCTCATTGCTGGTCGTCGCGTGGATGCTGCGCGCCCTGGTACCGGCGGGGTTCCTGGGGGTCGTGCTGGCGGCAGCCGGGGCGCTGGGAGTTCCCCTGGGCAGCGCGCTGTCGGCCGGGGTCGGTGTGCTCGTCCCGGCCTGCGCGGTGGCAGCAGGATGGCGGTTGCGTTCCCTGTCCCGCCTGGACCGCTACGGGCTCGGTGGGGCGCCGAGCAGGAACTGACCCCGTGGCGCAACGGGGACACGGTTGGTGGGTGCCTTGCCGGCGGAGGAGCCACGGGCACGGGATGTGCCACCACGTGGAGGGCCGGACGGGCCGGGCGGGCAGGTGCACGGGGCAGCGACCGGCGCGGAGCCGTTCCCGCTGCGTCCAGAAGCTCGTGTCCGTTGCCTCACCTCTTGTTGACCATGATTCTCAACATGATTAGCCTCGAGGTGACACGACACCTTGTCACCGTCCCGGTGGATGGCACCGGGCGCGATCGGAGGAAGACATGAAGGCATCCCGTTTGATGGCACAGGCTGCGGTGGTGGCCACCGCAGTCCTCGCACTCGTGGGCTGTTCATCGGGCTCATCGGAGTCGGGCGCCGCGACGTCAGGCTCGGATGCGAGCGCCTCGGGCGCACAGAGCGGCGGGGCAGGAGTCTCCTTGGTCGCCTCGACGAACGTCTGGGGAGACATCGCCTCCCAGATCGGGGGGGACTCCGTCACCGTCACCAGCATCATCAGTGATCCCGACAAGGATCCGCACGAGTACCAGGCCGACTCGCGCACGCAGCTGGCCCTGGCCGACGCGGCGGTGGTCGTGGAGAACGGCGGCGGCTACGACGACTTCGTGGACACCATGCTCTCGGCCGCGAAGTCACGGGCGACCGTGATCAACGCGGTCGACGTCTCGGGCTTCGCCGCCACACAGGGTGACGAGCTCAACGAGCACGTCTGGTACGACTACCCGACGGTGACCAAGGTCGCCCAGTCCATCGAGCAGGCCCTGTCCGCCGCCGACCCGGCCAACGCCTCCACCTTCAAGACCAACCTCGACACCTTCACCACGAAGGTTGCGGGCCTGGAGAAGGCAGCTGCCGACGTCAAGGCGACCGCAGCAGGCAAGGGAGCAGCAATCACCGAGCCTGTCCCCCTGTACCTGTTGGACGCCATGGGTCTGGAGAACAAGACCCCCGAGGCCTTCTCCGAAGCCATCGAACAGGAGACGGACGTTCCGGCGACCGTCCTCGATGAGACCCTCAAGCTCTTCAGTGACCACCAGGTCGATGTCCTGGTCTACAACGAGCAGACCACCGGACCCCAGACTGAGGCCGTGCTGAAGGCCGCTCACGACTCCGGTACACCCGTCGTGCCCGTGCAGGAGACCCTGCCCGCGAACACCGACTACATCTCCTGGCAGCAGAAGATCATCGACGAGATCTCCGCAGCACTGTCCAAGTGAGGCTCCCGGATCCCCGTTCTCACACCCTAGAGTGGGATGTGGGAGCGGGGATCCACCCATTCCAGACCCTCTCAGCACACACATCCGGAGAAGAGGCGCGCATGTCGTCCCAGGACGCGACGCCGCACAGCACAGGTGCCCCCGGCACCCCCACACCTCCCGAGGTCGCAGATGCCGCGCCCGGGTCGCAGCACGGGGCTGGGGCACCTGACCCCACCGCCTCCACCGTGAGGACCGCTGCCGCTCCCGCGCTGGGCCGACCAGCGCTCGTGTCGTACTCCGATGCGGAGCTCACCCTGGGAGGACGCACCTTGTGGAGCCACCTCAGCGTGGACATCCACCCCGGGGAGTTCATCGCGATCCTGGGCGCCAATGGTGCCGGCAAGACCTCGCTGCTGCGCACGCTCCTGGGGGAGTACACCCTCAGCGCGGGGCAGGTGAGGATCTTCGGGGACGAGGTCCGGCGAGGGGACGCACGCATCGGCTACGTCCCCCAGCAGACGCTGGCTGATCCCGGGCTCCCCCTGCGCGCACGCGACCTGGTGGCCATGGGCGTCGACGGCCGCAACTGGGGAACAGGGTTGCCCAGCCGGGCGCGACGCACCCGTGTGGCGGAACTCCTCGCAGCCGTGGGGGCCACCCGCTACGCCAAGACCCCCGTCGGTCTCCTCTCCGGTGGCGAGCAGCAGCGGGTGCGCATGGCTCAGGCCTTGGCCGGGGACCCCGCCCTCCTGTTGTGCGACGAGCCGCTGCTCTCCCTGGACGTGCGCAGGCAGGCGGAGATCATCGACCTCATTGACTCCCAAAGGGCCCAGCGCGGCTTCGCCGTGCTCATGGTCACCCACGACGTCAACCCGGTCCTGGACCGCATCGACCGTGTCATGTACGTGGCCAATGGTCGGATCCGGGTGGGGACGGTTGACGAGGTCATGCGCTCTGAGGTCCTCTCCAGTCTCTACGGCTCCGAGGTGGACGTCATCCGTGAGAAGGGACGCGTCTTCGTGGCCGGCGCTCCTGAGCACCGCCACCATCCGGAAGCGACGACCACCTCAGCGGAAGTGAAACGATGACGCCCCTGCTGGCACTGCTGCCCCTCCCCCTCGACACCTCCGACCTCTCCCTGTGGCAGAAGCTCTTCAACTTCTCCGACTACGCCCAGCTGGTGTCCCTGCTGCGCAACTCCATCATGGCGGGAGCGGTGCTGTCCGTGGTGGGCGGACTGATCTCCGTGTTCGTCATGCAGCGCGACATGGCATTCGCCGTGCACGGGATCTCCGAGCTGTCCTTCTCCGGAGGGGCCGCGGGCCTGCTCTTCGGCATCGGGGTCGTCAACGGGGCCCTGGCCGGGTCCATCCTGGCCGCCGCCCTCATCGGGATCATGGGGTCCAGGGCCCGTGACCGCAACTCCATCATCGCCGTTCTCATGCCCTTCGGCCTGGGCCTGGGGATCCTCTTCCTCTCTCTGGCCCCGGGGCGCACCGCCAACAAGTTCGGCCTGCTCACCGGACAGATCGTGGCCATCGACGATCCCCGACTGGACGCCCTCACCATCATCTCGATCATCGTGACCCTGGGTCTGCTCGTGATCTGGAGGCCGCTGAACTTCGCAAGTGTGGACCCCGACGTCGCCGAGGCGCGGGGCGTCCCCACCCGGGCGCTCTCCCTGGTCTTCATGCTGCTCCTGGGGCTGGCAGTGGCGGTGAGCGTGCAGATCGTCGGCGCCCTTCTGGTGCTCTCCATCCTCGTGACGCCCGCTGCTGCAGCCATGCGCCTGTCCTCCTCGCCGGTGGTGGTTCCCCTGTTGTCGGTCCTCTTCGCCTTCATCTCCCTGGTGGGAGGCATACTGCTGTCCCTGGGGGCGGCGGTCCCCGTGAGCCCCTACGTCACCACGATCTCCTTCCTCATCTACCTCCTCGCCAACGCGACCTGGCACGTGCGCCGCGCACGGCAGCGTCGCGCGGTGGCCGACACCGAGGCCGACGAGATCGCACGGCGTCAGGTGGCCTCCGCACCGGCCCGGCACTGACGTCCACCCCGCACCGGCGAGGGCGGGGCTGGAGATTCCGCACTGTCGACGTCGAAGAAATGGCAGCCTTACTTGGCACCTCCAAACAAGCGCTGACCTGCGACGACATGGCTCCTGGTTGGCCTGTTGCACAGATCGGGCACTGTAGGGGCAACAGATTCTCCGCACGACCCGGGAGGTACTCATGTCCACCGCCACACTGCCCACGATCAGCAACTGCACCGTCGCAGCATGCTCCTACAACCATGCAGACGCCTGCTCCGCCGCAGCCGTCACGATCGGCACGAAGCCCGAGGCCGCCTGCGCCACCTTCATCCCACTGAGCGTCAAGGGTGGCCTGGATCGCGTCACGAGCTTCGTCGGAGCCTGCACGAAGGCTGACTGCTCGCACAACAGCCACCTGGAGTGCACCGCCGAGTCGATCCGCATCGGCGCGGACAAGGCCGACTGCCTGACCTACTCCGCCCGCTGAGCGCGGCTCCGGCCTCGCCGGCGTTTTCGAAGGACTGACCCCGCACGGCCTTGACAGGCCGGGCGGGGTCAGTCCTTTTGTACCTCCACCTGAAGTGCGGAAGGCTCCCGCGCACCCGCCTGCAGCGCCTGCAGCGCCTACGGCGTCCTGATGTCGTGCAATGATCCCGGATCCTCACCACAGGAGGCCTCTGCGTCCTGGTGGGTACCCGCGGAACCGGAGCCCTCGCCCGACCGCTCCCCCGGATCCGCGCCGCACTCGGCCGGGGCGACCGCGGAGGCCAGGGTCGAGGCCTGGTCGGGGTCCGCGCAGCACGCCCCACCCGGGGCATCCAGCATCCCCGGATCCTCCGGTCCGGGGCCGACGGTCCGGGTCGCAGGCACGGAAGGTGTGGTGGCGACCGCCGCCTGCCCCTCCGGATCAATCCCCCGGAGCACCAGCAGGGACACGGCCGCAAGCTCCTCGACCCCCCGATCCCCCAGGCCGGCGAGGACCAGCTCCTTCACGGCCGCTGCGTACACCGGGGCAGCCTCCCGCCAGGTGCGCTCCCCCCGTGGGGAGAGGATCGCATTGGTGGCTCGCGCGTCCGCGGGACACGGGCGTTTGTCAAGTAGTCCCTTGCGCTCCAACCCCGAGACGACACGCGACAGCCGGGGCAACGTGGCGTTGGTGCGCCGAGCAAGTGCCGTGAGGCGGAGCCGGTGGCCCGGCGCCTCGGCGAGCGCCTCCAGCAGGGTGTACTCGAACGCCGTCAGACCCAGCGCGTGGACGCGGCGGTCCAGCGCAACGGGGAGAAGCTCCACCAGCGCGCGCAGACGCGCGACAGCCACGCGCTCGGTGCGCGAGAGTCCGGTCGGCTCGGCGGTGTTCATGTGGGGAGTCTACCAGATTAGTTGCGTCTACAACCAAAGGTGCCTACACTTGTCAGTTGTAGGTACAACAAATCTCCGCGGCGATCTCCCGCGACCTCAACCTCGCCCCTTCGGGCGGAAGGGATGCACCATGACCAGCTTCACGATCTTCGGCACCGGCTCAATGGCATCGGCTCAATGGCATCGGCCATTGGCACTGTTCTGTCCGCAGGTGGCAATGCGGTGGACCACATCTCCCACGAACAGTCGGGCACCTCCCCCATCACCGGTGACGTCGTGATTCTTGCCGTCCCCTTCCCTGCGGTCGACTCCATCCTGACCGCCTACGGTGAGAAACTGGCCGGCAGGATCGTCGTCGACATCACCAACCCCCTGGACTTCCAGACCTTCGACTCCTTGGTCGTCCCGGACGGGTCCTCCGCAGCCGCGCAGATCCAGGCTGCACTCCCCCACAGCCACTTCCTCAAGGCCTTCAACACGACCTTCGCTGCGACACTCAGCTCCGGCACCGTCGGACCGGTCCCGACCACGGTCCTCATTGCGGGCGATGACCAGGGCGCCAAGACCACACTCGCCTCCGCCGTGGAGGCCGTCGGGTTGAAGGCGCTGGACGCAGGATCCCTCACACGGGCCCACGAGCTGGAAGCACTGGGCTTCCTGCAGCTCACACTCGCCGTGAGTGAGAAGATCGGCTGGACCGGCGGATTCGCTGTCGTGCGCTGAGCGCACCCCGCGTCGATCGCCACCGCCCACGATTCGCCACCGGCACCCCGGGTCCGCCGCGCGCTCACACCGGGGCCCTCGTCCCAGCGCTGCACCGGTGTGCCTGAGCACTGCGGGATCACCGGATCCGCACGCGGTGGCGATCGCGGCGGATCCCGTGCGGTGGCGACTCGGTGCGCTCCCGGGGCCGTCAGGACATCTCACGACCCCCGGCCGGCCCCCCGCCGGTTCACAGCGAGGTCTGCCCCCTCCCCGCACCAGGTTCAGGGGAGTGAGGGTCATCGGTTCGCTCGGGCACCGGGGCGATGCGCACCTGGACGATCCGGTTGCCGGTGACGTCCGTGACCTCGACCTCCCACGGCGATCCGTCGATGTCCACCTCGACGGAGTCCCCGACCGTGGCGACTCGGTCCAGGTGATCCATCACCAGGCCGCCGATCGTCTCGTAGGGCCCCTCGGGGAGGGTGATGCCCACCGCGTCCTCCACGTCCTCCAAGGTCGCTCCGCCGGGAACCGACGCAGGTCCGTCACCCGTCCCGGGAGGAGGGGTGACACCGCCGGGCCGGTCGTGTTCGTCGTGGATCTCACCGACGAGCTCCTCGACCAGGTCCTCCAACGTGACGATGCCGTCGGTGCCGCCGTACTCGTCGATGACGGTGGCGATGTGGATGCGCTCACGCCGCATGGTGGTCATCGCGGGCAGCAGGGTGTTGGTGCCCGGCAGGACCACGATCCTGCGCGCGAGGTCACGCACGTGGGTCGCCTGCTCGCCCCGCGCCCCCGGGTCCAACAGGGCCGCACCTGCATCGTCATTGCCTGCCAGGTGGAGTCGCGACAGGTCCAGGTCCCGACCCTCCTGGGCGACCAGGGCAGCGAGGAAGAGGTCGCGGACGTGGACGAACCCCAGGATGTGGTCGACACTCCCGTCGCGGACCGGATAGCGGGAGTAGGGCTGGTTGGAGACGCTGGCGACGGCCTCGGTCAGCGTCTGGTCCGCATCCAGGAAGACCACGGCGTGGCGCGGTCTCATGACCTCGGCCAGGGTGCGGTCCGCCGCCGAGAAGACGTCACTGATGATCTCCCGCTCGACGTCGGGCAGACCTTCATGGGTGGCCACGAGGTCGCGCAGTTCGTCCTCGCTCATCGCCTCACCCGTGCGGGCCGGGTCACCGCCGAAGAGGCGTACGACCCCGTTGGTCGAGGCAGAGAGCAGGGCGATCACCGGACGCATGAGGGTGGCGAAGCCGTCCAGCACCGGCGCGACCGCCAGCGAGACGGCGGAGGCACGCTGCAGAGCGAGGCGCTTGGGCACCAGCTCGCCGAAGACCAGCGAGAGATAGGCGATGAGCAGGGTCATCACCACCAACGCGAGAGCACCCGCGGCTCCCTCCCCCATGCCCCATGACGTCAACAGGGGCACGAGGTCCGGGGCGATGGTGGAGGCACCGTAGGCAGCGGAGAAGAACCCCGCAACCGTCACACCGATCTGGACGGCGGCGAGGAAGCGGTTCGGGTCACGAGCCACCGAGGCCACCCGCTCACCGCGCCTCCCCTGACGTGCCAGCTGCTCGATCTGGCTCTCACGCAGGGACACCAGGGCAATCTCCGCGCCCGCGAACACCCCTCCGACGAGGACGAACAGAAGCACGAGTCCGATGCTCGCCAGGGTTCCCGCATCCATCAGATCCGCACCGCCGATGTCAGGGGAAGAGTGCGTGCGGCCGCAGGCCGGGGACTTCGAGGGTCATCCATGAGGGCAATTCCACGGTACGGGGACACATTGCGCAACCGGTGTCGTCCCTGCGGGGCATCCACGCTTCATGGACGGGCGGCCCCCTGTGTCATGCGGTCCCCAGGCAACCTCTGGGCCGTCCCCACCAACCGCGTCACAGGCCGGTGCCGTCCAGCCAGGTGTTGAAGACCTCCCGGCCCCGCCGCGCCAGGTCTGGACTGAAACGAGTCGCCTGCACGCGCAGTTCCCCGGGATCGATGCCCACCGAACTCAGTTCATGGGCGTGCCCGACCAGCCACTGCTCGATGCGCGTGGGATCGGCCTCCAGGTGGAACTGGAGGGCCAGGACCTCGCTCCCTCGGCTGAAGGCCTGGTGGGGGACGCCCGGCGTCGCCGCCAGGCACCGAGTGCCAGGGGGAATGGCGAACTGGTCGCCGTGCCAGTGCAGCACGGGCGTGTGGGCCAGAGGTGCGAGGACGGAGTCCTGCCCCGCAGCGGTGAGGGTCAGGGGAGCGTACCCGATCTCGACCCTCCCAGTGGGGGCCACCTCGGCACCCAGCGCGGAGGCGATCAGCTGGGCGCCCAGACAGATCCCCAGGCTGGGCCCGCCTTGTGCCAGGCGCGCGGCAATCGCCTCCTGCTCAACCGCCAGGAAGGGATAGCGCCTCTGGTCGCCCACTCCGATCGGCCCACCCAGGACCACCAGCAGGTCGGAGTCCAGGATGGTCCCGACGTCGAACGCGTCGACACCTGCCTCCAGGTACCTGACATCCAGGCCGCGACGGGCCAACAGCGGAGCCAGGATGCCCAGATCCTCGAATGCGACGTGGCGCACGGCCACGCAGGTCCGCCCCATGGTCAGGCTCCTCACTTCCGTCCGCCGCCGGCCCCTTCAGGTGCCGGGCCTGGCGCCCGCGTGGACAGGCCCGAGGACACGCGGAGCACCACGCATGGTGTGGCACCGATCGTAGCTCCCCTTCGGGCGACAACACTGGTATGCAGTTCAGTATTCACGCGGGCACGGGGCCTCCTGGTCGCCGCCCGCGCAGCGACGAGACCAAGGGCCTTCCGATTGTCAAGGCAACACCGCAGCTTGTGGTCATGTAGGCAGGATCGCACCGCCCCTTGGGTCACTTCGTGACGCGACGTAAAATGTGAGTACAACGGTCAGTTTCCGCAACAGAGAGGATCACCCATGTCATTGGTGAACACAATCGTCCGACCCTTCACCGTGAACGCGTACAAGGAGGGTGAGTTCATCGAAGTGTCCGACCAGGACCTGCGCGGCACCTGGAGCGTCATTCTCTTCTACCCCGGCGACTTCACCTTCGTGTGTCCCACCGAGCTGGAAGACCTGGCTGAGCACTACGAGGAGTTCCAGGCACTCGGCGTCGAGGTCTACGGGGCCTCCACTGACTCCCAGTTCTCCCACAAGGCGTGGCACGACACCTCCGAGGCTGTGGGCAAGGTGCGCTATGCACTGCTCGGCGACATCAAGAAGGAGCTCACCACGAACTTCGACGTCCTGGACGAGGAGTCCGGGCAGGCCATGCGCGGCACCTTCGTCATCGATCCCGAGGGTCGCATCCGCGTCATGGAGGTCAATGACTCCGGCATCGGCCGTGACGCGCGGGAGCTGCTGCGCAAGGTGAAGGCCGCCCAGTACATCACCGCCCA
This sequence comes from Propionibacterium sp., assembly GCA_030460725.1. Lineage (GTDB taxonomy): Bacteria > Actinomycetota > Actinomycetes > Actinomycetales > Actinomycetaceae > Pauljensenia. The sequence goes on along the minus strand of JAKECL010000018.1, from coordinate 42 downwards.
CCCCGACCAGGGCTGCCCCGCACACTGGGAGCAGGGCGAGGA
>JAKECL010000433.1 GCA_030460725.1 Propionibacterium sp. | reverse complement strand
GCTGCTCGAGACCGGAGGGTTCAGGCCGCAACTACACCCTCGATTGTGAAGAGCCGGAGATGCACTCGACGGTGGTGGTCTTCCCGGCACCGTTGGGCCCGATGATGCCGAAGATCTCCCCCTCCTCGACGGAGAAGGAGACGTTGTCGACGGCAATGCGTGGCCCGTAGCGTTTGTGCAGGTCTCGTACGTCCAATGCGGTCATACTGCGACGCTACGGGGCGGCTTCGGTCCTGACATCGACCATCACGTCCGCTGACCGGTTGGTTACGCATCCACCGATCGGTGGATGCGGGGGACCCCGGAGGGTGGCAGCTCCGGAGCAGAGCACAACCCACAGCGGGGTACAGGAGGAGCCGGTGGAGGTCCCCCTCCGGTAGCGTGGAGCGTACCCGACGCCGACGTCGACCGTCCTGGAGGATCCGATGCCCCCGACCACTCCCAGAGCAGGTGTCCGGACTTGCCGTGCAGGTGGAGGAACGCAAAGGTCCGGTCCCGTTCCTCCGGCGCATCTGAGCGCCTCACGTCTCTCGCGTCGTGTGAGTGTGGGTGAACGCGGTGCGCTCCTCCGCAACGATGTGGGTGTGCGCGTCCCGACATCCGGGGGACGTCCGGAAGGTTCCGGTCCCGCCCTCGTCCGCATGACTGCAACGCTGGTGGCGACCAGCCTGGCGTTGTCCGCCTGCCGTCCGGGGATCGACGGGGTGGGGGAGAGGCCTGCCCCGGAGCCGACTGCGTCCGCCTCCTCGACGGCGGACTCCCAGGCACCGACCACACTCCTGCCGGCTCCCGGGCTGCCCACGGGTGGGGATGCGGCGCTGCCCGACCTGCTGGACTCCTGCCACTCGACTCGGGAGTTCGCAGAGACCACCCTGACCCTGGAGGAAGTCTCCGCCCTCCTGTGGTCCGGCTACGGTGTGCAGTCCGACGGCGGACGCACCGTCCCCTCTGCGGGTGCCCTGTATCCCCTGGACATCCGCGTCGTCGCCGGCACCGTCGACGGGCTGGAAGCGGGTGTCCACGCCTACCGTCCCGGGTCGCACTCCCTGGAGATGGTGGGCGAGGGGGATGTGCGCGCCGAGCTGGCAGGTGCGGCCCTGGGCCAGGAGTCCGTCGCCCTGGCACCCGCAGTCCTGGTCGTCGTGGGTGCCCCCGATCGTGTGCGTGAGCGCTACGGGACCCGCGCCGAACGCTTCACCCTCCTGGAGGCCGGGCACGTCGGCCAGAACCTGGCGCTCGCGGCGCAGTCGGTGGGGTTGGGCCTGGTGCTCATCGGCTCCTTCGACGACGCCGCCGTGGCACGGATCCTCGATCTGGAGGAGGGGGAACAGGTCTACTACCTGGTGCCCGTCGGGCATCCGCTGTGATGGCACGTCAGGCCACGGTGGCCGGGGGTGCGGTCTCCTCCTGAACCGGTGCGCGGGGGGTGCGGATGCCCAGTGTCAGCACGAGGGCTCAGATGGCGCAGCCCATGCAGAACAGGAAGCCCCATCGCGTCCCCGTGGCGACGGCGGCCGCCGCGTCGCCGGAGGCGGCCAGCATCCCCGCCGCCAGGAGGCTGGCGCCCAGCGCGGTGCCCGTGGCGGCGCCGATCTGTTGGAGGGTTGAGATGATGGTGGAGCCATCTGAGGAAAGCACGGGTGGCAGTGATCGCAAGCCCAGGGTCTGGGTGGGCGTCATTGTCAGCGGGATGCCGATCAGCACGACGCAGTGGGCGACGACAGCGAGGAACAGCGGGGAGTCCGCGTCCAGGACGGACAACAGCGCGGTGGCCACGACCGAGGCCGCGAGACCGAGACGGATGAGCACCCGGGGGTTCACGACATCGGAGATCCTGCCCGAGATCGCCGACATCACCCCGTTGACCAGTCCGCCGGGAAGCATGAGGAGACCAGCGGCGAGCACGGTGGTTCCCTTCGCGTCCTGCAGGTACATCGGCAGCAGGAGGGTCGCACCCATCATGACCGCGTTGTTGATGAAGATGACAACGGTGCTCAGGGTGAATGTGGGCACCCGGAAGCTGCGGATGTCGAGCATCGGGTGGTCGTGGCGGATCTGACGGTGGGCGAAGAACCCGATGGCCAGGAGGCCGATGATGATCGCGGCAGGCCCCTCGATCCCCTTCCACTGACTGTCCCCACCCAGGCTGAGCCCCAGGACCAGTCCTCCGAATCCCACGGTCGACAGCACGAGGGAGAGGGCGTCGACCTTCGGACGGCTCAGCTCACGCACGTCCTTGAGGAAGACCAGGGAGATCA
>JAKECL010000432.1 GCA_030460725.1 Propionibacterium sp. | reverse complement strand
CGTGGCGGTGTGGGCCTGGCTGAGCCCGTGGCCCTCGGTGCTCCTGATCCGCCAGATGTGACCCGAGGCGAGCGCGGAGCAGGTGGCCGCCATGAAGGCCCTGGAACCCACCGACGTCTCCGCCCAGCGCAACGTGGGGGTTGACGCCGATGACCCGGACGGGCGCATCGACGTGTACCGGCTCGACGCCGCGGGGGACACCGCCCTGCCCACCATCGTGTGGGTGCACGGCGGGGGGTTCATCACCGGCACCAAGGACGGGATGGACACCTACCTCACCCAGATCGCGGCCGCGGGGTACACCGTCGTCGCCGTGGAGTACACGGTGGCCCCGGATGCGCGCTACCCGCGCCCCGTCCAGCAGGTCACCACGGCCATGGACTTCCTTCTCACCCATGCCGGGGAGTACGGCGTGGACCTCTCCCAGATGGTCCTGGCGGGGGACTCCGCGGGGGCGCACATCGCCGCCCAGACGGCCATGGCGATCACCCAACCCGGCTACGCCGAGGGCGCCGGGTTGGACCTGCCGGGCCTGTCGCAGGTGCAGCAGGGCAGTGAGCTGCAGGCGACCGTGCTGTATTCCGGGGCCTTCGACATGACGCTCATGAAGGGTGCGGAGGGCATAGGGAAGTGGATGGTGCGGACCATGCTGTGGGCCTACACGGGGTCCAAGGACCCGGCCTCGGACCCGCACCTGGAGTGGGCGAGCCTGCCCCCGCACGTGGACGCGGACTTCCCTCCGGCATTCATCTCCACCGGGCCGGCTGACCCGTTGCTGTCCCACTCCCAGTCCATGGCCGAGCACCTGGAGGCGGTGGGGGTCGACGTGGACGCCGTGTGGTTCCCCGACGCCCCGGACACCGTGGGCCACGAGTACCAGATGGACCTGCGCACGCCCCAGGCCAGGGAGTCCATGAAGGAGTTGCTCACCTTCCTGCGCGCCCATCTGGACACCCCTGTCCCGCTGGAGGCACCGGCTGACAGCTGGTAGGAGGCGGGCGGGACAACCCCACCATCCGCCGAAGTCCCACCATTCGCCGAAGTCCGCTCTGTTCTGGGTGTGAAGTCCGCTCACTCTCTCCGCAGAACCGGCGACACTCCAGCCACGCCAGAGACCATCGGTGGACATCGGCGCCGGGAGGGCGGACCTCAGGCCCAGACCGGAGCGGACTTCGGGGCTCGAAATGAGCGGTCCTCACCCCCAGAAGTGAGCGGACCTCACCGTTGGAAGTGAGCGGACCTCAGTGGACGGGGAGGGGGGAGTGGTAGAGGGCGAGGAGGCGCTCGACCTCGGTGCGGACCACGGCGTTGCCGGGGCCGACGTACTTGCGGGGGTCCACCAGCTCCGGCTTCTCCGCCAGGACCTCCCTCACCTCCGCCGTGAAGACGACGTTGAGGTGTGTGGAGACGTTGATCTTCGTCATCCCGGCCCGGATCGCCTCGCGCATGCCCTCGTCGGAGACCCCGGAGGACCCGTGCAGGACCAGGGGCACGTCGACCTCCTGGGCGATGCGGGAGATGAGGTCCGTGTCGAGCACGGCACTGCGGTCCACCATGGCGTGGGAGGAACCCACGGCCACCGCGAGCAGGTCCACCCCGGTGTCCTCGGCGAACTTCGCGGCGTCATGGGGGTCGGTGCGCGCGGAGGGGTCGTGGACCCCGTTCTTGCCGCCGACCTCGCCGAGCTCCGCCTCGACGGAGACGCCGTGTGCGTGGGCGTACTCCACCATCGAGTGGGTGGTGGCCCGGTTGAGGTCATCGGGGAGCTTGGAGCCGTCGTACATGACGGAGGTGAAACCCAGGTCGATGGCCTCCCGGCACAGGTCCGTGTCCTCGGCGTGGTCGAGGTGCACGGCCACCGGCACGCTGGCACCCCGGGCGAGCTCGAGGAGCGCGGAACCCAAGGGGCGCAGGCGCCCACCGTGGTAGGCCACCGCGTTCTGTGACAGCTGCAGGACGATCGGCAGGCCCTGGGCCTGGGCGGCGTCGACGAAGGCCTCGCCGTGGTCCAGGAGGACGACGTTGAAGGCCCCGAGGCCGGTGCCCTCCTGGGCGGCCTCGCGGGCCAGAGCTGCGGTGTCAGAGAGCATGGGATGTCCTTTCGACTGTTGCTGAGGTGAGGAACTCCGCGCGCAGCGCGGCATCGACCTCCCCGGCGACGGGGCGCACCACCGCGGAGGCGGAGGTCGCCGCTGCGCGGAGCAGGAGGTTGGGGATGGCGGGGGCCGCCAGGGGGGCACGCCCGGCGAGGAGGGACTGCTGGAC
>JAKECL010000431.1 GCA_030460725.1 Propionibacterium sp. | reverse complement strand
AGAACGGTGGACTGCTGATCGACCAGGTCGACGACAATGGAGATCTCTGGAGGGTCATGGACGACCCTCGTGCCCAAGTGGTGGGATGGACCGACTTTTCGGCACCCCACCTCGACTCCCACTCCCCACGCACCTACTTCGCACTGCGTGCCGACCAGCCGGTCACCTCCTGGCGCGGGCGCGCCTGCCCGGAACGACCCCACACCTCCGCGCTCCTGGGTCTGACACCCGACGCCTCAGGCCGTGTCGTCATCAGGGTGGCCACTTCGTTCATCGGGATCGACCAGGCGATCTCCTCCCTGGAACGTGAGGCGCCCTCCTCCGCCTCCTTCGACGACCTCGCCGATCTGTGCCGCACCCTGTGGGAGCAGGAACTCTCCCGCGTACAGGTGGACACCCACGATCCGGAGGTTGCAGCCACATTCGCCTCCTGCCAGTACCGGATGGGGCTCTACCCCTCCCACGCATCGGAGGACGCGGGCACGCCCGACCATCCCCGCTGGGTGCACGCCGACACCACCGCCCCGCCTCCTCGCCCCCACGGCCAGACCCACACCGGGTGCACGGTGCGGGAGGGCCGCTCCTTCGTCAACAACGGGTTCTGGGACACCTACCGGACACTGTGGCCAGCCCTGGGCCTCCTGGCCCCCCAGGAGGCCGCCACGATGCTCGACGGCTTCGTCCAGCACTTCCGCGAGGGAGGGTGGATGGAACGCTGGTCGGCACCCGGACCGGTGGACTCCATGGTCGGCACCAGTTCCGACATCATCAGCGCCGACCTCATGGCCTCCGGTGTCGCCCTCGTCGATCCCTGGTCCACCTACGACGCGGCACTGCGCAACGCGACCACGGTGTCAGCTGACCCGCGCGTGGGGCGTGCGCAGGCAGATTCCGCACCCTTCACCGGCTGGGTGGACACCTCCCGCGCCGAGGGTCTGTCCTGGACACTGGAAGGGGCCCTCAACGACTACGGGATCGCGCAGATGTCCGGGAGCATGGCCGCACGGGTCGGCCCTGACCACCCCAGACGCGCGGAACTCCTGGCAAATCAGCGCTGGTTCACCTCCCGCGCCATGGCCTGGACCTCCTTGCTGGACCGCTCCTCGGGGTTCTTCGTGGGCCGCCTGCCCGACGGTCGCCCGCGCACCACGGGTGAGGACCTGGATCCACGGGTGTGGGGAGGTGACTACACGGAGACCAATGCGTGGGGAATGGCGTTCTCGGTGCCCCAGGACGGCAACGGGTTGGCCGACCTCCTGGGCGCCTCGGCGGGTGATCCATCTGCAGGTCCCGACATCCTTGAGCACCGTCTCGACCGCTTCTTCTCCACCCCGGAGACCGCCGACCCCGCATGCACGGGCACCTATGACGGGATCATCCACGAGATGACTGAGGCCCGCGACATCCGCATGGGCATGTTCGGCCTGTCCAACCAGCCCGCCCACCACATTCCCTTCATGTACGCCTTCACCTCTGCACCCCACAAGGGTCACGCCCTGGTGCGCGAGTCCCTCCGCCGCCTCTTCCTGGGTGGCAGCATCGGCCAGGGATTCCCCGGCGACGAGGACAACGGCGAGATGTCTGCCTGGTACGTGCTGGCCACTCTGGGCCTCTATCCCCTGCTCCCGGGTTCCGGGGAGCTGTTGCTGGTATCACCTGCCGTGCGCGCCTGGTCTCTGCCACTTCCCGGAGGGCGGGCGACGACCATGACCTGCCACGGGTGGGACGTCGACGCCGTCCACATCCAGGGTGTGCGCCTCGACGGACGGGAGTGGACCCGCCAGGCGGTGCCCATCGAGTTGCTGCGCTCGGGCGTGCACCTGGAGATGGACCTCGGTCCGGAGCCCTCCACGTGGGGACGCGAGCCCCGGGACCGCCCCGCCTCCATGACCCCACCCGGAGGCTCTCCCCATCCGGAGAGAGATCTCACGAGCCCCCGTGAAGCGGAGGATCGCGCACGTGCCAGCGTCGAGGGTGCCGCGCTCGTCTTCGACGACTCCTCACAGGAGGGAATCCTCATCCACGAGGGCGACTGGGTGGAGTGGAGCTTCCCGGGTCGCCCCGCGATCGGGTTCTACACGGTCACGCTGGGCAGGCCCTGTCCGGAGGCGTCCTGGGTGCTCGAGGCCCGGGTGTCCGAGGAGGAGTGGTCGGAGTTGGAGCGCTGCGAAGGGATCACCTACCGCTGGCCCCAGCAGACCCGCGCCTTCGAGGTCACGGATCCCGCGCCTGCCTCGGCCCTCAGGCTGCGAGTGCTTGGTCCCG
>JAKECL010000430.1 GCA_030460725.1 Propionibacterium sp. | reverse complement strand
GTGATCTCGTTGCGGAAGGACTTGCCGATCTGGCCGATGCCGAAGGGCGGCTTCATGCGCGAGGTCGCCATGACGTTGGCGAACTGGGTGAAGATGCCCTGGGCGGTCTCCGGACGCAGGTAGTGCAGTCCGGCCTCGTCATCGACGGGGCCCAGGTAGGTCTTGAGCAGACCGGAGAAGGCGCGCGGCTCCGTCCAGGCGCCGGGCTGGCCGGTGACGGGGTCATTGATGTCGGCCAGGCCATTGGGGGCCGGGTGGCCGTGCTTCTCCTCGTAGGCCTCCAGGAGCTCGTCGGCGCGGTAGCGGCGGTGGGTGTGCAGGGACTCCACGAGCGGATCGGTGAAGGCGGTGACGTGGCCGGAAGCCTCCCAGACCTGGCGGGGCAGGATGACGGAGGTGTCCACGCCCACCACGTCCTGACGGGAGCGCACCACGCGGTTCCACCACTGGCGCTTGATGTTCTCCTTGAGTTCCACGCCCAGCGGACCGTAGTCCCAGGCGGAACGTGTCCCGCCGTAGATCTCGCCGGCGGGGAAGACGAAGCCGCGGCGCTTGGCCAGGCTGATGACGGAATCGAGGCGACTGGAACCCTGTGCCACTGGATGTGCTCCTTGCATGCTGTGGGCCGCACCTGGCTGGCGCGGCTCCTGGGCTGTGGCGATTCTAGCCTCAGGGGCGCCCGCCTTCAGGTGTGCCCGTCTCCAGGGGCGCCCGCCTCGGACGTGGGCCGCACAGGAGTGGAGGTGGAGGCCTTCCGCGCGGTCATGGAACGTGAACTCCATGACACCGATCCCCCGCTCACCACCATCCGCCAACCCGTGCAGGCGATCACCACCGCCGCCGTGCGCGCCCTGGGCACACGGACACCGAGCACGGGCAGCGAGCGCGCGGCCCACGTCGACACCCCCGACCTCGTGGTGCGCGGCTCGACGGGACCAGCACCCACGAAGGCCCGGGATCCCGCCGTTTTCTGACAACCTGTCCCACCTGGAGTCCTCGCGCGCCGGGGTCTACCCTACGGAGGTGGGGCGCCCCACAACGGACTCACCCCCAGCGCAGCGAGGGCGACGCCCTCGTGAGGAGGACCCATTGGAGGCACAGTGCAACGCATGACGCGCCAGCGCCAGGCAGTCCTGGACGAACTGCGCCGCATCGACGACTTCCGTTCCGCCCAACAGGTCTTCGAGGACCTGCGCGAGGACGGGCACCGCGTGGGCCTGGCCACCGTCTACCGCAATCTGCAGGGCCTGGCATCCGAGGGCGACGTCGACGTCCTGCGCGCCGTGGACGGGGAGAACCTCTACCGCCTGTGCACGAACCGCGGTCACCACCACCACCTCGTGTGCCGCCAGTGCGGACACGCCGAGGAGATCGCCCTGTCCGAGATCGAGGCCTGGGTGACCGAGGTCGCACGTCAGCACGGCTACACCCAGGTCGACCACTCGATGGAGCTCTTCGGCCTGTGCGCCACCTGTTCCGCGGCGACCCCGGCGGGGAGCTCCGATCAGGTGGGGACCTCCACCTCCCCCACCACCGACTGAAAGGACCGTCCCCATGCCCACGCCCGACTGGGCCTCCTCCGGAGTCCGCCTGATCGTCTTCCTCTTCTTCGTGGTCCTCTTCCGCGCCCAGGGCACCTACTGGCTGGGTCGCCTGGCGGCCGCGGGAAGTCTGGCCGCAGGCACGCACATGAAGGCACCCGAGGAACGCGGACCCGTGGGCCGGGTCATGGCACGCATGGTCGACTGGTTCAACGGTCCCACCCCCCGCAAGGGAGCCGCACTGTTGGAGCGCTGGGGCCTCGTCATCATCCCCCTGTGCTTCCTCACCGTGGGCATCCAGACCGCCGTCAACGCCGGATCGGGCGTGGTGCGCCTCAAGTGGCGCACCTACACCCTGGCCATGATCCCCGGCTGCATCGCGTGGGCTCTGATGTACGGGCTCGGCATGCTGGCCGTGTGGCAGGCGGTCCTGGCTGCGATCGCGGGCAGCCCCTGGGCCTGGGCCGCGTTCGCGGGGGTCGCAGCGTTGTTCGTGGGTCTGCGTTGGTGGCGCCGTCACGGGGAGTCCGGGGTCTCCTCCCGTGTCGAGGCCGCCTTGGAGGACGGCAGCCCAGCGCCCACCTCGGCCTCTGCCACTGCTGCCGAACAGGCCTGAGCCCCGCGCCCACACGCAGTCGGGTACCACCGGTGGGCTGACGCACGCGGTGTCGACACCCCATCGGAGTCGACACCTCACCAGCAGGGAGTCGCACCCCGGGCACCGA